>CAZJTM010000050.1:0-31510 GCA_964548925.1 uncultured Verrucomicrobiota bacterium
TGTCCCGGGGCGTCCCCCACGCCGATGGCTTACCGGCGACCGCGTTGCGCCGGGGTGTTGCCCAGCGGGCAAGTGCCGTTCGCGCTGCGCGGGCCGGTGCCGTCGCGCAGGCCATTGCGCTGGCCGTAGCCCTTGCCCTGCATCTTGCCTTTGCCCTGGCCCAACCCAGGACATTCGGCTCGTGGACCGCCATTCGGGCAGACGCCGCCGTTCTTCTCCAGACAGGCCGCCTGCCGGGCGGCGCGTTCTTCGACGGATTGCGGCGGGCCGCCGTAGCCCTTGCCTTGGCCGCGCGGGCCGGTGCCGGTGCAGTTCTGAGCCAAGGTGGTGCCGGCGGCCAGCAGGGTCGCGACGGCCATAACTGCGATGATGTTGAGTTTCATAACTGTCTTCTTTCTTTCGTTTGATGTTGTTGTCGTCTTTGGTCCGGCGCGATCTGTGGCGCCTTTCCACAAGATCAGACCCCGGCAACATGAACAAGACCCTCATGTGCGAATGACAGTTTTGTCATCTTTCGAGAGCGGATGCTTTGGCGAATGCGCGTATTGAACTCGATGAAAGCCCGTCCCGCCGCATTCCAAGCTTCAGACAGTGCGGAGGAAACGGGTCCTCCGTCCGACAAGCGGCGGCGTGGTGTGAGCTTTGAAACTCGCGCTTCGCCGGCAAGCCGTCAGAGTTACTTGGCTTCCAGTTCAATCTGCGGTGAAAACCACCGCTCCGCGTATTCGTAAAGCACGGGCAACAACACCAAGGTCAGGAACGTGGAACTGATGATGCCACCGATCACGACCGTCGCCAGCGGACGCTGCACTTCCGCGCCCGGCCCCGTGGCGAGAGCCATGGGCACAAACCCCAGGCTCGCCACAAACGCGGTCATCAGCACCGGGCGCAATCGCGTCAGCGCGCCGTGCAGCACCGCTTCGCGCAGCGAGCGGCCTTGTTCGCGCAGTTCGTTGATGTAGCTGATCATGACGACGCCATTCAGCACGGCCACGCCACTCAGGGCGATGAAGCCCACCGCCGCCGAGATGCTGAAGGGCATGCCGCGCGCCCAAAGCGTCAACACGCCACCGGTCACCGCCAAGGGCACGCCGGTGTAGATCACGAAGGCCTGTCGCAAGCTGCCAAAGGCCATGAACACCAGCAGGAAGATCAACACCAGCGTCACCGGCACCACAAAGAGCAGCCGCAGCCGCGCCTCCTGCAGGTTTTTGAATTGCCCGCCAAACTCCAGCGTGTAGCCGTCCGGCAGCGGCACCTGCGCCGCAATCTTCTGTTGTGCCTCCTTCACAAAGCTCTCCACATCGCGCCCCCGCAAGTTCACCATGAGCGCGACGCGGCGATGGCCTTCCTCCCGCACGATGGGATCCACGCTCGAAACAGTGCGGAACTCGGCGACCTTTTCCAACGGCACGAGGCCATGTTCGCCCACGCGCACCGGCAGCGCCCGGATGGCCTCGAGCCGATGTCGCAACTCCCCTTTGAGGCGCACCACAATTTCCCGCCGCCGGTCGCCGGCATACACCAGGCCGACGGTTTCACCCGCCAAGGCTGTGGCGATGGTGCGATTCACATCCGCCGCGTGGAGGTTGTAGCGGCGCAGGGCGTCGCGGTTTACGAGAATCTCCAGCACGGGCGCGCGACCCTGAGCCTCAAACTCGGCTTCGGCCAAACCCGGCACGGTTTCCAAAACGGTCTTCACTTTCTCGGCAAGTGCCTCCATCACGTCGTAGTCGTGCCCGATGATCTTGACGGAGAGATCAGAGCGCACGCCTTCGAGCAGTTCGTTGAATCGCATTTCAATCGGCTGGGCGAAGAGAAACGACTGGTCAGGGAATTTCTTCCGCACTTCCTCCTCGATGAGAGCGGCCAGGTCCGCTTTGGAGATGCGGCGGCCGTCCACTTTGCGCCATTCCGAGCGCGGCTTGTAGAAGATGTAGAGATCGTTTTGGCTGGCCGGCATCGGGTCCGTGGCCACTTCGCTGGTGCCGAGCCGGCAAAACACGCGTTCCACCTCCGGGATGGTGAGCAGGAGTTTCTCGGTGGCCAGTTCCATCGCCAGCGAGGCGTCGAGGTTCATGCTGTTGGTGCGATACACCATGACCGTGTGCGAGCCTTCATCGAGTTTGGGCACGAACTCCGCGCCGAGTCGCAGAAACGCCAGCACCGACAGCGTGGTCCACTCGATGGTGCTGACGACGATGAGCCACGGTTTGGCGAGCACCAGCCGCAACGACGGCTCGTAAGCCTGTTTGAGCAGGCGCACGAAGAAGTTGTCTTCCTCGCGGATGTGCCCGCCGAGCAGGTAGGAACACAGCACGGGCATCAGCGTCAAGGCTAGGACCAGCGCACCGCCCAGCGCCAGCATGACCGTGATGGCCATTGGATGGAACATCTTCCCTTCGACGCCGGTAAGGGCAAGGATCGGCAGATAGACGATGGTGATGATCAGCACGCCGAAGAACATCGGGTTGGCGACCTGTTTACTGGCGTTGGCGACCGTGTGCAGGCGTTCAGCAATCGTCAGGGTGCGGCCGAGGTGCTTCTGCTTTTCACCGAGCTGGCGGACAATGTTCTCCACCATGACCACCGCGCCATCAATGATGAGCCCAAAATCCACCGCCCCGAGGCTCATCAAGTTGCCCGAGATGCCCAGCCGCACCATGCCAGTGAGCGCCCACAGAAACGACAACGGGATGGCCGCCGCCACAATCAGCGCCGCACGCCAGTTGCCCAGCATGCCCAGCAGCACCACGACGACCAGAATCGCGCCCTCGAACAAGTTCTTGCGCACCGTGGCGATCGTCGCATCCACCAAATCGGCGCGGTCGTACTGCGTGCGAATCTCGATGCCGGGCGGCAGGCGCGAGGCAATTTCCTGAATGCGTGCCTGAAAGCGTTTTGCCACGGTGCGGCTGTTCTGCCCCGACAGCATCATCGCAGTTCCAAGGACCGCCTCCTCGCCATTCTCCGTGGCAGCGCCGGTGCGGAAGGCCGACCCAATGGCCACGTCGGCCACATCGCCGACAAGCAACGGTTTCACGCCGCTGGTGAACTTGATGGGCAACCCGGCGATCTCGTCCGTCGTGCTCACCCGCGCGACCGTGCGCACCATGAGTTGGTTGTCGCCGCTGTGAATCACGCCACCGCCGGTGTTCTCGACGTTCGCGGCGACGATGGCCGCCAGGTCCGCGAAGGTCAGCCCCGCCTTGGCCAGATCCTCGGGGCGCGGCTGGATGACCAGTTGACGTTCGTAACCCCCGCTCACGTTGATTTCCGCGATGCCCGGTGTGGTGCGCAGCATCGGTTTGATCACGAACTCGTGGATTTCGCGCAGTTCGCGCAATTCTTCGATGCGATCGGGCGGCCGATTCGTGGCATCGCGGCGATAAGCAAGCGTGTAATAGTAGATTTCACCCAGGCCGGTGCTGATCGGGGCCAGTTGCGGTGTGAGGCCCGGAGGCAGGCGGCTCACCGCCGTCTGCAACCGCTCGGCCACGAGTTGGCGGGCACGATAAATGTCCGCGCGATCGCCGAAAATCAGCGTCACCTGAGAAAGTCCGAACTTCGTGAGCGACCGCATTTCCTCGACGCCCTGGATGCCGGCCATTTCCATTTCGAGTGGGATCGTCACGGCTTTTTCGGTTTCCTCGGGCGCGAGCGCGGGGACTTCCGTGTTGATCTGCACCTGCGGGCTGGTGATGTCCGGCACCGCATCCATGGGCAGATTGTTGGCGGACCAGAGTCCGATGAATACCGACACGCTCGCCACGATGAGCAGGAACACACGTTGCCGGAGCGAGGCTTCGATAAGGCGCTGTAGCATGATTCCTCCTCAACGCCCGCCCACTGAATCCAGCGGCTCACCGAGCAACAGCTCAAGCTTCTGGCGGTGCTCCAGCACTTCACGGCGCGTGTCCAGCAGGGCTCCAAGCGCATCGAGATACTGGTTCTGCATCTCCAGGTAGGTGGCGACCGGGACGGCCCCGAGCCGATAATGCCGGTCCGCCAGTTCCGCCGCGTCGCGCAACTGCGCCTCCACCTCGGGCCGCCAGCGCGCCATCTCCGCCAGCTTGGTTTCCAGCGCCAACGCATGATCGGCGACCGCGCGTTCCACGTCCCGCATCACCATGCGCAACGAAGCTTCCGCCTGCTGTTCGCGCGCGGTCGCGGTTTCAATGTTGCCCTGATTCTGATTCCACAGCGGCAATGGCAGGCTGACGCCAAGCCCGAAGATGCGCTCCTCGTCCGCAGCGCGTTCCTGAGAATAATACGGCGACACCGTCACGCGCGGGTAACGCTCGTGGCGCGCCAGGCGAACGTGAAAGCCTTGCTGTGCCAGCTCGACCTGTTTGGTGCGAATCTCGAAGTTGTTGGTCGCCGCCACCTCCAGAAGCCGGCTCAGGGGCGCTAGATTCGTGGTCACGGTCAGTTGCCCGGTCAAACGCAGCGGAGCGTTGGCGGGCTGCCCGCGCAGTTGGTTCAACTCCAGCAAAGCCGCTTGCACCTCGCGCTCGGCATCGGCCGCCCGGCGGCTGAGGGCGATGGTGCTGGCCTCCAAGATGCGTTGCTCCAGCAGCGGCGTGACCCCGGCGGCGTCGCGCTGCACAACTACGGCCAGCAACGCACGGTAGCGGGCTGCCACCTCCTGCACGGCATCGGCCTTTTCCCGGGCCGCGAGCACGGCGTGTCCCACAGACCGCGTTCGCGCCGCAAGGGCGGCCTGGAATTGCTGAAGACCCAATTCGGCGATTTCGATCTGTCGGTTGGCGATGGCCTTGCGCAGGGGAATGCGGCCCGGCCACTCGAAAGGTTGAGCCAGCGATACCGACCACGCCGCGCCTTCGCCGAGCGCAGGCCCACTGCGTTCCCAGACCTTCTTGCTGCCCAACTCGGCGGAGATTTCCGGATTGTCCCAGCGTGTGGCGCTCTTGCGTCCCGCGCGGGCTGCGGCGATTTCGGCGCGATAGAAATCCAATTCCGGATTGCCGGCCTGGACTTGGCGCACGAGTGTTTCGATTGTCAACGTAGCGGCGGGGGCGGGGGTGCTGCTATCCGCGGGATTCTGGGCCAGCGCGGCTGCAACGAAACACCAGATGGCCGCCGGGATGGTGAAGATTCGAGGCTGAATCAGGAACTGCAAGTGCCGGGAGTTCATAGCGAGGGAGAGAATCGTTGGTTCTGTGAATTTGGGCAATCAGAAGCTTACGTTCGCCGAGACGTAGATGAAGCGGCCCGCGCCGGGGATGCGCTCGCCCACGGCCACATCGCTGCCGGTGACGCGATTGATGCCGCCCAAGTGATCGGCATAATGCTCGTCGAAGATGTTTTGCACTCCAACCAGCGCGAGGAAATGCTGGTTGAAGCGATAACCAGTTTCCAAATGAAGCAACGCGGAGCCCGGCGTCTCCGGCTCGGCATTGTAGGCCGAGGTTTCGCTTTGCCGCGCCGCCCACTCCAGTTCCACCCGGTTTTGCCAACTACCGAGCCGATACTCCAACTGTGCGTTGCCGTGGAACGGTGCAATGCGATACAGATTGTCATCGCTCTCCAGGTTGCGCCCCCGCACGTAACTGGCGCTGGTGCGGAAGATGAGATTGGTCAGCAGCGCGAGTTGCAGCGCGCCTTCCGCGCCGTAAAGCTCGGCCTCGGAGACGTTCTGGAATTGCAGCACCGGCTTGCCCGCGCTGTCCAACCGGCTGATGGGCGTCCCTTGGATGTAATCGCTGACGTGGTTGTAGAAAGGCGTCAGGCGCACTTCCCAGCGTTTGCCGAACCAACGCGCCGACGCGGACACCTGATGCGACACCTCGGAATCGAGGTCGAGTGTGCCCAGATAGGTTCGGCCATCGGCTTGGCCCGCGCTGGCGCTCAGCGGCGTCCAGAGATAACGCTCCAGCAGGCTGGGAGCGCGATTCTTGCGGGCGAAGCCAAGTTCGTAGCTGCTCGAGTCGTTGGGCGTAAACCGCACGCAGGCCATCGCGTCGAAATTCGGTTCAATGAAGCTGTGGTTTTGGGCGTTGAATGCGAGCGCATCGGGCCGGCTCGGGGCGAAGAACTGCTCCACGTTGGCGGCGTCACTCCAGACCGTGTCGCTGCGCACGCCCACCAGCGTCATCCATTGTTCCGACCATGCGGCCTGCCATTCGGCATAAACGCCGACGCGCGACCGCTCGGCCTCATTGAGCGTGTCTTGCCGCAGGCCGGTCACCGCGTTCTGTTGATGGGCATCGAAGGCGTTCCGATGGAAGTCCACGCCGGCACCAAACGAATGCACGCCGCGCGGCAGGATGGTGCCGAGCGAGAATCCCAGATCATCGCTCGTCGCCGGCGAGAACATGCGCATCGCTCCGGCCGGACGCAGCGAGTAGTTGTCCATCAGGTGTTCGATGGAATGATAATAGAAACGGCTTTCCAGCGAGCCGAAGGTGTATTCACCCGCGTGTCGCAGGCCGACACGCCAGGCGTCGTCCTCGATCATGTCCATCGGCAATGCGGGTGTGCCGGCGTCGCGCGTGCGCGTGACTTTGGCATCCACGGACCAAAGGCCAGAATCGGTCTTGAGACCCGTCTGAACACCGTGTTGCTGCGTGTCGTAGCTGGTATCGCGCACGCGACCGCCCGGGAAGCGGAGGTCATTGGCCGTCTGCCACGAGCCTTGATACACGGCGCCGAGTCGATCGTTCGCCACGCCGCCCTGGCCGGACACGTCCCAGCCGTCGTTGCTGCTGCGGAAGGTGGTCATCGCCTCGCCGAAGCCCAGCATGTTGTGGTTGGTGGCGAACCGCAACGCCAGCGTGTCCACCTGCACCGCGCCGCCCAGATTGTCGCCGCCGGCACTAACCGGCGTGATGCCGGCGAGCACGTTCAAGTTCTGCACACCCGAAGCCGAGGCGTAGTGCAGCGGCGGGTCCATGTGATTCGGACAGGCGGGGGTGATTGTCGCGCCATCCACCGCCACCCGCACGCGGTCCCCGCTCAAGCCGCGCAATTGCACAATGCCCGTCTGCGGTCCGTTGCGCACCACGGCCGCGCCGGGCACCGCCTTCAGAAAGCCAGCCACATCCTGCACGCCGGCACAGTCGGCGACTGACGGTTCGCGCGACCAATAGCCGGGCAATCCGCCGGAGGTCCAGTCGCTCTCCAAGGAATCGGTCTGTCCGATTACGATGATCGGCGGCAACAATTGCGGTTGCAGTCTCGCCTCCAGCGCGCTGAGGCGGGCAACCCCGCCACACAGCACCAGCGCCGTCATCCAGAGGCCACAACGACTTCCCACCGCCTCCACGAGCGACACCGAAGCCCTCTTCCAGTTCCGAATCATACACAATTCCTGTTTCATTTGTTCCAAATGGATAAACTACTCCCCGCCAGGTGAGCGACAGCAGCTCGCATTCGGCGGTATCAAGCACTCGGCCTCCAACGCAGGAAGGCCCAACAAACGGAGACGTAAAGGAGAGGTCAACCCACGCGGGGAGGCGGGCGAGGCGGGGCTTCAGTGAAATCGAGGTAAAGGTCGGAGAGAAACGAGGTGCCTGGATCGAGCCACCATGGCGCGCAACGAGTGGCAGCAGGCCGCGTTTCGCAGAATAGATCGAGCTTGCGCACCTCCAAATTCACGGGCTGCCGACGTTCCTGCTTGCGGCCCTTCTCGATCTTGAGGCACATCGGGCAAGGGTGCTTGCCGTCGAACGTCATCGCGACGGCCTCAGCGAGCGAATTCTCCGCCGAGAATTCCACGATCATGTACGCCCAAGCGAATGTTTGCAGCGCCGTCCAATGCCCGCCCCCCGCCACCAGCACAGCGGCGAGACAGATCAAGGCGCTAATGTGATGCAGCCTCTTCATCGTGGATGACGCGGGTTTCGTGTATCACACCCGCGCGCTGCAAACAAGACTGCCCCGGAAGATGGTAAAGTCGGGAGCCAGCGACTCGAATGGCGGCCCCGCGGCAGTGGGCGATAACGACATGCAGCGCGAAGACCTTTCATGGCAGCCCTAGTTCGGAAAAGTGGCCGCAAAGACGGTCCAGCCGGCACGGCTCTCCTGCAACATCAGTTCCCCGCCGTGCGCGCGGATGATCTCGCGGGCGAGACTCAGCCCCAAGCCGATGCCCTCCACGCCACAGCCGGCGCGGTTGATGCGGTAGAAACGGTCGAACACGCGGGACTGATCTTCGGGCGGGATGCCGGGGCCGGTGTTGGCGATGCTGAGGACGATGTGTTCTTCAACGCGCGACGCAGTCACGGCGATCTTGCCATCGGGCTGGTTGTACTTGATGGCATTTGTGATGAGGTTGAACAGCGCGGTGTGAAGCAACGTGCGGTCTGCCTTGAACACGAGTTGTGGCTGGACCTGAACGTCGAAGGTCAGTCGGGAGTCCGCCGCCAACACGCGGGCATCTTCGAGCATGCTGTCCAGTTCCTCCGCGAGGTTCACTGGCTCGAGGGTGAGCTTGAGTTGGCCGGCATCGGCCTGGGCCAGCAAGAGCAGGCTGCGGGTGATGCCTTTGAGGCGTTGGACTTCTTCAAGCAGGTTGGTGAATAACTGCTGCTCGCCTGAACCCGGAGCGGCGGCCTGCAGCGCGTTTTCCAGTTCGCCCTGCATAATGGCGAGCGGCGTCTTCAACTCGTGCGAGGCGTCGGCGCTGAAGCGCGTGGCTTGGCGGAAACTCGCCTGCAGGCGATCCATCATGCGGTTGAGGACCTGAATCACGCGTGCGATTTCGGGGTCTTCCTCCGACTGCGGAATCCGTTGGTCGAGTCCGCTGGCGGTGACGCGCTCGGCGGTTTCCGCGATGGTCTTCATGGGCCGCAACGCGCGTCCAGCAACCACCCAGCCGGCTAAACCTACGAGGCACAACGCCACCGCAAAGGCCAGCATGAATGCGCCCCGCAACCGGTTCAGTTCTGTGCGGGCCTGGTCGTAGTTCAAGCCAATTACCAACGTGGTGTCCGCTGTGCCGAGCATACCCAGCCGCCATTCGCCGCGGGTGGTGTGGACCGTCTGAAATCGAGGAATCTTGGTGAAAGTCGCGGTCATGCCGCCTGCCCCCGGCCCCAAACCCCGCCCCATGCCGCCGCGTCCGCGTCCAAACTCCGGTCCAGCGCCGCTGCCGCCGGCAGCCCCAACTACCACCGCATTTGGATCATCGGCCAGCGTGCAATCGAGTTTCGCCGGATCCAGGTCCGACGGCCAACCCGGCGAGGTGTGCAGCACGCGCCCGTCCGCGCTCTTGACCATCAGGATGATGTCCTCCTCGTGAGCGTCGCCGAAGATGAAGGCCAGCGCGTCGTCGAGGCGTTGATAGTTGCCGCGCCCGGCGATCCAGCCGGGATGCCGCGCGCCGAGTGACCGGATTTCCGTATCCACCGTTTCGAGTTTCTGGCGGGCCACGAGTTGCCACGCCGCGAGCCCGAACGCCAGCAACACCGCGCCGGAAATCGCGGCGGAGAGCAACGCAATCTTCAGTCGGAATGGCAGCGGTTTCATGCGGTCACACTTTTACAATTCCAGTCGTTGCCCTTGAATCCGTTCCGGTTTGTTGCTCGTGCGGCGATACATGCGGGCGAAGGCCTGCGCTTCCAGCCCGCGGGAGTTCAGCAGGCGCGCGACAGCTTCCGGCGGGACAGACTGATAAAGCAGCTCCACCTCGATCGAAAGCTTCGCGGCGGAAGGCGGTAGGGCGATTCGATACGTCACCGTGTCACTCCCGCTGCCGTGCGTGTTGAAGTTGGCGTCCGACTCCGCCCCGCCGCGGACCGCGATGTGGGCGGCGTCCGCTCCGCTCGGGGCGAAGCCGCATGGCGGCAGCCGGTTGTCCTTCAGGTAGGCCGCGCCGCGCAGCAGTGACCAGGTGGGTTTTCCGTGCGAGTCAGCCATGACGGCCTGGTAAATCTGAACCTCGTCCGGCTGCGTGATGAGATCGCGATGCGGCGCGTAACCGTCCGGAACGCCGTGAATCGCTCCCGCCTTGTCCGGCGCGCCCGATTCAAACAGTGTCCGATTCCGCGCGTCGCTCACACGGACATGCACCCAGGCCCGGCGATAAGGATGCCCGGTCGGAAACTTGTGGCCGCTGAGATTTTCCAGGTTGACCTGCAACTGGACCTCGTTGCCAACGCGTCTTCCATCCGCCCACAACCGGACCGCACGGGCAAGCTGACCGCGTGTCTGCTCGATGATGGACTCGAACTGCCGCGAGCTGGCATTGGCCGGCAACGATTGGGCATGGCTGGCGAGCAGGCGCAGCATGAAGACGTTGCCGCCGACGAATTGATGCCTCCAAAACGGCGTCCGCGGATCGAGCCACGGCGGTCGGGCGCTGACTTTGACCGCTTCGTCCACGCGGGGCATGTGGCAATCCTGGCAATGCTGGCCACGCTGCGCGTAGGCGCTGCTCCGCCATTCGAGGTAAGGCACTTGTTCGGGAAACTCGCCGACGCTCTTTCCGGCGGCGTTCAGGATCGGAGTGAACAGCGTGTGGCAGGTCGCGCACAGGGCCGAATCCTGGGTGTGCCCGCCAAACTTGGGCGTGTAATTCACGTGGCGCTGCATGGGCATCGTGAGCACGTCGTGATATGGCCCGAAGATTTCCCGGTTCGTGCCAATCTGAAAATGCCCGGTGAAACTGGCCGGTGTGCCGAGGTTGCCGGGCTGAATCTGATGGCAGAGGGTGCAGCCCACGCCTTCGCGCGCCAACGGCGAAACCAGCGCGGCGGCAAAGGAAAGCTCGTTCGTGCCGTCCGCCCGCGTTTGATTCCGCGCCATCGGCGCATGACAGGTCAGGCACTTGTCCTCGATGAACGATTTCAACTCGGGCCGCTCGCGCACTTCCGTCTCCATGACGGCGCGCCAGAGCGGGTCGTGGAAAGCATTCGCCATCATCGTCCCGCGCCAGTCGGAGGCCAGGGCCGCCGCTTCACCGGGCCGGCCGGCGCGCTGCGAATTCCACGGATCATGGCAGAAGGCGCAGTTGCCCGCGCCGCTGAACCGGTCCGTTTCAAACGTGGCCAACTCCGCCGCGGGCGAAACCGGGCCAAGCAGCAATCCCGCGGCAACCAGACAGACCTTCACGCCGAGTTGTGCAACCCGGGTTCGCGCCGCGCGACTCCCGAAAGCCGCGGGCACGCGCGTTTCCACGATGAACCGGCAACGGGTCGTTCCCGTTGCCGGCTGCCGAGGTTGGATGGGGCTCGTCTGCACGTCGCTTCAGTTCAGCGCAGCGGTGAACGCCGCGAGGTGATTATACGATCCCTCCAGCAGATTGCTGAACACATTCCTGATGGGGCGTTCGCGGGTGGTTTTCAGCGCCGCCTGCAAGTCCTCAATGTCCGTTTGTTCGATCAGGACACCGACCGCCAACGCGTTTTCCAAGGAAGTGCTGCCCAGGGCGACGAGCTGGTCATACAGGGCCTGCAATTCCGGATACGTGAATTTCCCTGCTTCCTTCGGCGTCGTGTCGGTCAAACGATACCGGGCGATCAGGCCGTCCACTGCGTCCATGTGGCGTTGTTCCGACACGGCAATGTTGGCGAACGTGACGTGCCCCCACTTGGCGTAGAGTGCCTGGTAAACGTCCCGCGCCAATTTCTCCTCCTGCTTCATGAAGAGGATGCTGGAGGCTTCAGCCGTCGTAAGGGCGGAGGCGGCGGAGACAAAGCCGCTCATCAATACGGCGGCTAGAATAACTTTGCTGAGTGTCTTGGTTTTCATGACTGACCTTTCGTTCTGTTATTTGTTATCTTTCAAAAGAGCGCAACCATTGCGCCCCTTACACCATCAACAGACCCCAAAAAGGTTAACCGCCGCCGCTGGCGCACATTACAGTATTTTCATCTGTCAGGCCGGATGCGGTAGCCCACACCGCGAATCGTCTCGATCAGCTTCACGGGAAACTCGCCGTCCACTTTCTTGCGCAAACGCTGGATGTAAACGTCCACGAGATTCGTGCCCGGATCGAAGTTGTAGTCCCAGACGCGCTCGACTATCTCCACACGCGTCAACACCCGCCCCGGTGAGCGCATCAGGTGTTCGAGCAATGAAAACTCCCGCGTGGTGAGTTCGATGCGCCGGCCGGCCCGCAGCACTTCGCGCGTCAGCAGGTTCATCGTCAAGTCGGCTACGGCCAGGATGCTCTGGCTCGCGCCCGTGGCCCGTCGCGTGACGGCGTGAAGGCGCGCGATCAATTCCTCGATGTGGAAGGGTTTGGTGAGGTAATCGTCCGCGCCGAGGTTGAGTCCTTCCAGGCGCTCGTTCAACTCGCTCCGCGCAGTGAGCAGGATGACGGGCAGGGGAATTTTCCGCTCGCGCAGGTTGCGCAGGATGCTCAGGCCATCGCGACCCGGCAACATGATGTCGAGCACGAGCGCGTCGTAAGGGCGGGTGGTGGCCAGGGTGTAGCCCTCGTCGCCACGCTGGGCCACCTCCACGGCAAAGCCGGCCGCCTCCAGCCCTTTGCGCACAAAGCTGGCGATCTTCTTTTCGTCTTCAACGACCAGAACTTTCACGCTCGGTTCGCCGGCGTATGCTCAGACCGGCGGAATGCCAAATCAGCCAACGCTGGTCCGCTTGATTCCCGCTTCCGCCTCGACCAATTCCGCGGCATGGCTCACGCAAACCTCGCAGGGATGTTGTCGGGCGGCGCGCAGTTCGCGGCAGTAGAGCGAGCCCAGCCGGGCGGCAAACCGCGATTTCAAAGCCTCGGCTTTTTCGGGAACGACGGCGCACGCCGCGTGCAGCGCACCACACAAGCCGTCCGGCGCCCGCCCGCCGCCAAAGCGCTGAAAGTCCGCCAGCGACAGGTGGATTTCACCCGTGACTTCCCGAAACGCATGCAGCACGGATTGCGCGCAGTTCAGACGATGCGGCGGTTGGCGAAAGACGGCGAGGGCGTGTTGCTTCATCGGAGATTCAATCTTGAGCGGCTAGGGGGTTGGCAGTCTGGCGGGGGTGCGTGGATCGAAGTGGGCGCGGAGGCCGCCGGTCAGGCTGCTGACCGTGAACCCGTTTTGCGCGAGGACGCGGGCGGCGAAATACGCCGTCTTGCCCAAGGCACAAACCGTGACCACGGGGCGGCTCCGATCGAGTTCGCCAAGACGCTGGCGCAAGGCCGCGAAAGGAATATTGATGACGCCCTCGCGCAGCACCGGATGCGCCTGAACCAACGCGGGTGGACGCACATCGAGCACCTGCACGGAGGGATCGGCGGGCAACTCGTCCACAGGGGTGACGAGCCCATCGCGCGTGTTGCAGGCGGCAAACCCGGCGAGGTTGATGATGTCCTTGGCCGCGCCAAACGGCGGCGCGTAGGCGAGTTCGAGCTGCGCGAGGTCGTCAATGGTCAGTTCGCCGGTAATGGCGGTGGCCAGCACGTCCAACCGCTTGTCCACGCCTGCGGTTCCCGTGACTTGCGCCCCGAGCACACGACCCGTGTCCGGGGACCAGAGCAACTTGAGCAGGAGTGGCTTTGCACCCGGGTAATAACTGGCGTGATGATTGTCGTTCACCATGACGGAGCGATAGCTTCGCCCGGCGGCCCGCAACCGTTTCTCCGACCAACCAGTCAGGCCCGCCGCCACGTCGAATGCCCGCACAATCGCCGTCCCCAGCGCGCCGGGATACGACCGTGTCTGCGAGGGGCGGAAGATGTGGTCCGCCGCGAGCCGGCCCTGGCGATTCGCTGGTCCGCCCAACGGCACCGCGGTCAATTCGCCGCTCACGAAATCCTCGACCTCCACCGCGTCACCGGCGGCATAGATGTCCGGGTCGCTGGTTTGCATGAAGGTGTTCACACGAATGTGCCCGCGGCCGCCGAGCGCCAAGCCGGCGTCCCGGGCGAGGGCCGTGTCAGGCCGCACGCCAATGCTGAGCACCGCAAGCTCGGCCTCGATCGCGCGCCCGGAGTTCAACCGGCAAGCCAGGGCCGCTCCGCCGGCGAAGCTCTCGATGCCATCGCCCAGAACCAGTTCAACGCCGTGCCGGCGCAGTTCATCTTCCATCAACCGCGTCATTCCCGGATCAAGGAGCGGCAGCACTTGTGGCTGAAGCTCAACCAGCGCGACCTGCTTGCCCATGCGGATGAACTGCTCCGCCATTTCCAGCCCAATGAAACCCGCGCCGATGACCGCAACCCGCCGGGCGTCTGCCGCAGCGGCTTTGATGCGATCCATGTCCTGCAAGGAGCGCAGCGTCAACAGGCGCGGATCGTCAATCCCGGGCAACGCGGGCCGCACCGGAACCGCGCCGGGGGCCAGGACGAGCTTGTCATAAGCAAGCCATTCGGTCGTGCCGGCGGCGAGGTTGCGGAGTTGGACGCGCTTCCCGGAGCGGTCAATGGCCACCGCCTCCGTGCTTGTGCGCACCTCGAGGGCCAGCATGGCTTTGAGACTCTGCGGCGTCTGCACGGCGAGCGCGTCGCGTTGCTTGATCTCACCGCCGATGAAATACGGCAGGCCGCAATTGGCAAAGGAAACGTCCGGCCCGCGTTCGATCAGGGTGATCTGGGCGGCTTCACTCAGCCGCCGGGCCCGGGCGGCGCACGACGCGCCGGCGGCTACTCCTCCGATGATGACCAGTTTGGTTGCAGTCATGGGTGTAAATGTGTTGGATGCGCGCGACTATCGGTCGCCGTTCACGAGGTTCTCCGCCTGGCCGTACGAGCCCACGTTGAAGACGTTGGTGTAGCCCAAGGCGCGCAGTTGTTTCTCGGCCATGCCGCTGCGCCGACCGCTGCGGCAATGCAGCAGCACCACCTTGCTCTTGTCCGGCACGCGTTGTGGAAGGATCTCCGTGACCTGATCAAGCGGGATGTTCACCGCGTTGGTGAGATGCCCGGCGTTGTATTCCGCAACCGTGCGCACGTCCACGAGCACCGCGCCCTTCCGCAGATGCTCGCGGGCCACGGCGGTGGGGAGCGTTGACGACGCGGTCAGTCGGAAGACGACCACCAGACAGGCCAGGGCGATGAGGAGCAGGGTCCATTTCATGGCGGGAATGAAGGGGAGTGGGTATTCGCACGTCGGATCACTTGGCGCCGGCCGGGTGCGTTTCCCGCCACCGTTGCCGCAGGGCGGTGTGCAGCTTGCTGCGGAACTCCGCCGGCAGTTCGTAGGGTTGGCCGTTCTTGTAGAGGGTGATGGTCTTCCGGATGTTGTCCACCACGACCTGGCAGGGGTTGCACCCGGCCATGTGTTTCTCAAACTCGGCGCACAGACCCGGGTCCACCGTGCCGTCCACGTATTCGTTCAACAGCTTGAGCAGTTCTTCACATTTCATGACACGTCAGAGGCATTGAGCCTTGAACTGGCGAAAGGTTACAGGACGTTGCATCCGAAGAAAATCATTCAAGTTCCGCCGAGCCGACGCCGGGCGGGACCGGCGCGCCAGGCAGGCGAGACGCGCCCGCCAATGTGTGGAAGCCGCGGCTACGGGATTGCAAACGCCGCAGAACAGGCCACACTTCCGTCCATGAACCGAAGTGCGTTTCTCCAGGTCCTCGCAAGGTTGACCGCGGTGGTTGTCCTCCTCACTGGCCGTGGCGCTTTCAGTGCCGACTCGCCACCTGCCCCCCAATTGCCGCCCGGCACCTTGACGGTGATGACCTACAACCTGCGGTACGCCAGCCTGAATCCGCCGAATGCCTGGCCCGTGCGCCGTCCGCTCGTGCGCGAGGTCATCGAGCAAATCGAGCCTGATGTTTTCGGCACGCAGGAGGGTGTCTTCAGCCAATTAAAGGACATCGCTGCTGACCTGCCGGACTACGATTGGATCGGGTTGGGTCGCGACGGCGGCAGTAAAGGCGAGTTCATGGCGGTGTTCTATCGCAAGGCACGCTTCGAGCCGATGGCTTACGATCATTTCTGGCTCTCGGACACGCCGGAGGTGATCGCTTCCAGCACCTGGGGTAATAGCAACCGGCGCATGGTGACGTGGGTGAAGTTCTTCGACCGCGACACCGAACGGGAGTTCTACCTCTGGAACACACACTTTGACCACGAAGTCCAGGCTGCGCGTGAGAAGGCCGCCAAGCTGGTGCGCCAACGGGTGGCGGCGCTGGCCGACCACGTGCCCCTGATCCTCACCGGCGATTTCAACGCCGCCGGCGGGACGAACGAAGCCTACAAGATCCTGACCGCCGACGGTTTCTTCGCTGATACTTGGGTAACAGCGAAGCAGCGCAAGGGCGAGGGCCTGAATACCTTCAACGATTTCAAGGCCATTCGGCGCGAGGGCATTCGCATTGACTGGATTCTGACACGCGGAGAATTCGTGGTGGACTCCACCGAGATCGTGACGTTCTCGCGCGACGGGCAGTTCCCGAGCGACCATTTCCCGGTCGTGACCCGGCTGCGCTTGGGCGCGGCGCGGTAGGCTTCCGTCCGCGGACGATTCCGCCGCGAACCAAGCAGCGACACTTTATGAAACGTTCCAAGATCGCCGACATGTTCCGCGTCGAGCCGGGCTCGAAGTTCCGGGTCAAAGACCACACCACCGACTTCAGCCGGTTCAAGGACCTGCGGAAAGCCACCGGCGAAGAGATCAAAAGCCGCGCCCGGGCGCATCTGGAGGAGAACCTCGCCGACCTCACCCGCGCGCAGGAGTTGCTCTACGCAAACAACAATTATTCCGTCCTGATCGTGTTCCAAGCGATGGACGCCGGGGGCAAGGACAGCATGATCAAGCACGTCATGTCCGGCCTGAATCCGCAAGGCTGTCAGGTCTTCAGCTTCAAGCGGCCTTCGATGGAGGAGTTGGATCACAACTACCTCTGGCGTTACTCGAAGTGCCTGCCGGAGCGCGGGCGGTTCGGCATTTTCAACCGCAGCTATTACGAAGAGGTGCTTGTCGTGCGGGCCCACCCGGAATTGCTTGATCGGCAAAAGCTCCCGCCCGGCTCGAAGGGCAAGCAGATCTGGCGCGACCGCTTCGAGGACATCAACAACTTCGAGAAACACCTCACCCGCAACGGGACGCTCGTCCTGAAGTTCTTCCTGAATGTCTCGAAGCAGGAGCAGAAGAAGCGCTTCCTGGAGCGGCTCACCGATCCCAAGAAGCACTGGAAGTTTGAAAGCGCCGACCTCGAAGAGCGCGGGTTCTGGGACGATTACATGAAGGCGTTTGACGACGCCATCTCCGCGACGAGCACGCCCTGGGCGCCGTGGTACGTGATTCCCGCCGACCACAAGTGGATCGCCCGCGCCTTAGTGTCAGCGATAATCTCCCACGAAATCGAGGCGCTGGACTTGAAACCGCCGAAGGTGGACAAATTGAAGCTCAAGCAAATCCAAGCGGCCAGGAAACAGTTGCTGGCCGAGTAACGAGGATGGCGAACTGGAAGGCCGCTCCTCGCACCCCCCGCACTGTTGGCCAGCAGGGCGCTTGCCCAACGCGCCGAGAAGTCGTTTTGCCACTTGATGTTGGGCGCGATGAAGAAATGGCGACGCACGGAAGGTAATCGGTCCTGCGAACTCACGTTCGCAGCCACGGCGTGGCAGGGCGTAGCTGCCAATGTGAATCGGCTGGGGGAGTCAGGGCGAAGCCACCCACCGGCCCAATTGGCGGCCAGTGCGGCCAGTTCCCCGGGCAAAGAATCGTTGCGCGGAAACCGCCGCCCCCGATAGAATTTCGCCGACATGTTGCAGCCAGCAACCAACGCCGAGGCGGCCAGCGCCGAGGCCGCTTTTCGGGAACTCTGCCGCCGGGCGTACCGGCTTATGCTGCTCGCGCGCGTTTCCGAAGAGAAGATCGCCGGGCTCTACCGCGCCGGCAAGATCCACGGTGGCGTGTTCCTGGGACGCGGGCAGGAGGCATTGAGTGTCTCCGCCGGTCTGGCATTGCAAAAGGGGGACGTGTTCGCCCCGCTGATCCGGGACACGGCCGGGCGCTTTGCTTTCGGCGAACCGCTAATTGACGGCATCCGCACCTATCTGGGATCGCCCTTGGGCCCGATGCGCGGGCGCGATGGCAACGTCCACCGCGGGGCGCCGCTGGAAGGTCGTCTGCCAATGATCAGCCATTTGGGCGCCATGATCTCGGTGGTGAACGGCGTCCTGTTCGCGCGTCGCCTCAAAGGCGTGACCGGCACGGTCGGTCTCGCTTCCATTGGCGACGGAGCTACGTCCACCGGCTCCTTTCACGAAGCCCTCAACCAAGCGGCGGTCGAGAAACTGCCCCTGGTGTTGCTCGTTGCCAACAACCAGTACGCGTATTCGACGCCAAACAGCCGGCAGTTCGCCTGCGCGGACCTCGCAGACAAGGCAGCCGGCTACGGCGTTCGCTGCCATCGCGTGGACGGCACGGACCTGACCGCCTGTCTGAAGCTGCTGCCGCAAGTCGTTCAGCAGGCGCGGACGGGCGGCGGTCCGCAGATGATCGTCGCGCAACTCTTGCGCTTGTGCGGCCACGGGGAGCACGACGACGCACATTACATAGACCCGGCGCTGAAACGCGGCGAACTCGGTCGCGATTGTCTGAAGGTGGCGGAGGAGCAGTTGCTCGCGCGGCACGCCGCCAACCCGGCGGAACTCGAAGCCTGGCGGGCGGAAGCCGTCACGAAAGTCGAGCGCGTCATCGCCCGGGTGCAACACGAGCCGGCGCCCGACCCGTTTGCGGAGCGTTGGCAGGCGGTGTCCTCTACCACCCTCGTCGAACTGCACGGCGCGGCGCTCTTCCGCAACGCATGAGCATCACCTACCTCGAAGCCATTCGGGCCGCTCAAGCGCGGGCGCTGGCGGACGATCCGCGGGTCTTCATCTACGGTCAGGACGTGGGTGCGTTTGGCGGCGCGTTCAAGGCCACCAAGAACCTGGCCCAAGAATTTCCCGGACGCGTGATTGACGCGCCGATCAGCGAGGACGCCATGGTGGGCCTGGCCGTCGGCAGCGCCATCGAGGGCCTGCGGCCAATCATCGAAATGCAGTTCGCCGACTTCTCCACGGCGGGCTTCAATCAAATCGTTAACCAAGCCGCCACGCTGTTCTGGCGGACGAACGTGCCGTGCCCGATCGTTATTCGCCTGCCCAGCGGCGGCACGTCCGGCAGCGGGCCGTTTCACAGCCAGAACATGGAAGCCGTGTACGCGCATTACCCGGGCTTGGTGGTGCTTACGCCGGCCACGGTCGAGGACGCCTACAGCATGTTGCTCGAAGCCGTGGCGCTGGATGACCCCGTGCTCTTCTGCGAACACAAACTGCTCTACTACCATCTCAAGGCCGACAAGTTGCCTACCGAAGCCCTGCCCATCGGCAAGGCCCGGCTTGCGCGCGAGGGTCGCGACCTGACGATTGTCGCCTACAGCGCCATGGTCCATGAAGCGTTGGCGGTGGCGGACGAATTCCACCTTGAGGGCTGGGAGATCGAAGTCGTGGACCTGCGTTCCGTGAAACCGCTGGACACGGACACGGTGATGGCGTCGGTAGCGCGGACGGGGCGACTGCTGTGCGTGGGCGAATCCTGGCCTTGGGGCGGCGTGACGGCAGAAGTCGTCGCCCGCGTGGCCAGCGAGGGCTTTGGCCTGCTGGACGCCCCGCCGCAACGACTGAACGCAAAGGATACGCCGGTACCCTTTCACCCGAACCTGTGGGCCGCCCACCGTCCCACCGCCCGGAGCATCGCCGCCGCCGCGCGCTCCCTCCTCCGCCAATGACCGCCATGCGCACTCCGTTCTCCATTCTTCCCTCTCCCCGCTTCCGTTCTCCTCTGTCCTGACCTATGCCCGAGATCCCCATCATCATGCCGCAACTCGGCGAATCCATCGCCGAGGCGATCGTGGTCAACTACCTCGTGAAGGAGGGTGAAACGGTTCAGACCGGCCAGGACGTCGTGGAAGTCGAGACCAACAAGGCCAACATGAACGTCACCGCGCCATGTCGCGGCAAGGTGCAACGCTTCCTGGCGAAGACCGGCGAGAGCTATCCCGTCGGCGCGGTGCTGGGTTACTTGGAAGTGACGCAGGAAGACGCCGTGCGCGCGGGCCTGGATGAAACCCCGTCCGCGAATGCCACGGCGGAGACCGAAATCCTGCCCGCCAACGGTGCCGCCGGCAGCCCCAAGCGCCCCAGTGTCAAGCCCACCATTCGCGGCTTGCCGGTGCCGGCCAACGCCGCTGGCGC
The DNA here is from genome assembly GCA_964548925.1 of uncultured Verrucomicrobiota bacterium. GTDB lineage: Bacteria > Verrucomicrobiota > Verrucomicrobiia > Limisphaerales > MWDV01 > MWDV01. The sequence continues at coordinate 20,112 of CAZJTM010000050.1, forward strand.
CAGTTACATGTCACCGCGCATGAAGGCGCGTATGGATGAACTCGGCCTGCACGCCGCGGACCTCTCCGGCGTCGCGGGCAGCGGCGCGGCGGGACGCGTGACGGTGCAGGACTTCGAACGCTTCCTGGCGAACCTCGAGCAACACCGCATGAGCCAGGCCTCGCCCATGCGCGTGAGCGTGGCCGACGCCATGCGCCGCAGTTGGACACGCCCGCTGGCGTCGGTCGGCATGCCCTTCTGCCTCGATCCGATCCTTGCACATCGCAAACGCTCGCATCCGAAATCCGGGCCCGCGCTCTATGGCTTGCGCGCCTTGGCGCTGGCGCTGGCCGAGAACAGCGCGCCGGCCGGCCGCCTCGTCGGCAACAAGATCGTTCACCCCAAGGCCATTGACATCGGCTGCGCGGTAGAGGTCGAGGACGGCGTGCTCGTCCCCGTGATCCGCAACGCCGACAAGCTCTCCCTCAAAGAGCTCGTCCCGGAATACAATGAGTTGGTGGAACTGGCGCGCGAGCGCCGCCTGCCCCCGGAAGCCACTGGCGGAAGCGTCGCCACCGTGACGAACTTCGGCACCTTTGGCCTCACGTGGGCCACGCCGATCCCGTTGCCGGAACAAACCCTCGTGCTGGGTATGGGCACGGGGCGGCGTGTGCCACATTGGAGCGTCGAGAAGCACCAGTTCGTCCCGATCATCGAGGCCAACCTCACGCTGAGCTTTGATCACCGCGTGCTCGACGGCGGCGCGGCGGGCCGACTGCTCACCAGCGTCGCCCACCTGCTCGGACATCCGGAGAAACTCTGAGTTCCCGCCCTAGCTGAGTCGCCTGACGGATGTTCTTCGGCGCACACATGTCCACCGGCGGCGGCGTTTGGCGGGCGCTGGAACGCGGGCGCGGCATCGGCTGCGACGTGATCCAGCTCTTCGTGAAGAACAACATGCAATGGTTCGGCAAGCCGCATCCGGCGGCGGATTTGTCGCGCTTCCGGCAAGAACTGGCGGCGAGCCGCTTCGCCTGCGTGTTCGGTCACACCGGTTATCTTATCAATCTGGCCGCGCCCGCATCGTCCAACCGGGAGAAGTCTATCCAATCGCTCGTCCAGGAAGTGGAGTTCGCCACCGCGCTCGGCTTGCCGTTCCTCGTGTTGCATCCCGGAGCGCATCTGGGCAAAGGCGACGCGGTGGGCATCAAGCAGGCGGCGGCGGGCTTGAACGAAGTGTTCGCCGCGACCAAGGCCTCACCCGTGCGCATCGGGCTGGAGAACACGGCGGGGCAAGGGACGTGTCTGGGCCATCGGCTCGCGCATCTCGCCGGGATTTACGAGCAGGTCAAGCGGCCCGAGCGATTGGGCGTCTGCCTCGACACGGCGCATTTCCTAGCCGCCGGCTACGACATTCGCACACCCAAAGGCTGGCAGGCGGCGATCGGCGAAGTCGAAAGCCTGCTGGGCTTGGATCAAATCCTGGCGTTTCACCTGAACGACTCGAAGACCGAACTCGGTTCGCGGGTGGACCGGCACGAGCACATTGGCGCGGGTAAGATCGGGAAGGACGCGTTCCGTCACATTGTAAACGACGCGCGGTTCCGATCGCACCCCGGTTGCCTGGAAACGCCGAAGTCTGAAGACCTGCACGAAGATGTGGCGAACCTGGCAACGCTGCGTTCGCTGGTGAAGCGGGCACAGGGACCGCGCGGGGTGATGGGGAAGACACAGCCGCGTTCACTCAATCAAAGCTGACGATGAGCACTGAGTGACACTGACCCGAGCGGGAAAGGCGCGCTGCGGGCCGGGCGCACGGCGCGGCCCGCCTGCGTTATGCGAACGAGACCAAGCCGACGTGGCGACCGGCCGAAAACGGCTGCAAAGCGGACCTACGGCAACAAGCGCGCACGATAGAAGCGCTGCGGCCGGCCGGCGCTGTCTGCGTCGCTGAAGGTGAACGGTACGGTATTGGTTCGCAACGGCACCCAGTTCGTCAGGTCCGCGGAAGCCTCCACCACACAAAGCGCCGCCGCGGTTCCCTGGGCGCTGAACTGGAACTGTTGGCCGGTCGGGTTGCCGTCGGCGCGCAGCACGACCGCCGGCACCGGGTGGATGGGCCGCCCCCAAACGGTGACCAAGTCGAGGACCAGCGACCCAGTCGGCGCGTAGCCGGTGGTGGAAGCCGTGGCGTAACTCGCGTTGCCCGCGCCCGTGGCCGTGCTCTCGAACTCGGTCACCAGCCGGAAAGCGAACGCCGGATTGTCGTTAATCCCCGCCACGGCAGCCAGGTTGTTGCTCTTGGTTTCGAAGAGCGTCACCGCGTTCATCCCGATTGGGCTGGGAAAATCAAGGAAGTCCGTGCCGTTCGTTGAGAATTGCAGCCGGCAGTATTTGCTGGCGGAACTGCTCACCCGTTGGTCCCAGACGACCGAAATGTTCTCCCAACCGAGCGTGCTCACGGCAAAACGCGCCCCGGCGGATTTGTTCCCCACGCCTTGCGCCGGGAAGCCGGACAAACTCCAGCCCGAGTTGTCGAGGTCCGCCGCCGCCGGATCATTTTCCGAGCCCGGCAGAAAGCCCTGCGTGACCCCGCCAACGGCGGTGGCGCTTCCGCAGCCCTTGCAGGGTAGTGCGGTGCCGGTCGCTTGATTTGTATCTGAAGGAACGCTGTTGAAATCCCAGCGCGCGAGGATCTCCGGCGCGCCGCTTTCAAGCACGGTCAGAACGGCCACCGAACTGGTAACGGCGGACGCGTCGTTCGCCACCACGACCGAATAACCGCCCGCGTGACTGGGTTGCGCGGGCCCCAGCGACAGGCTCGGGTTCGTCGCGCCCGGCAGGCCGTGCCCGTTGAATTGCCATTGATACGCCAATGGTCCCGGCCCGGTGGCCGCAACGAAAAACCGGACGTTCTCGCCCGCCTGGACCGTGACATTCGTCGGCGGCGACGTGATGAGCGGCGACATGATCCCGCCACAACAGGACCGTCCGCTGACCACAACGGAATCCAACCGCCAGCCCTCGCCGCCGGTGCTGCCATCCGTGCCGCAGAGCCAACGCAACTGAACTGGCTGGCCACTGGCCGCAGTGGGAAACGCAACGACCGTCGGATAAAACCCGCCGGAAACACCGCTCCAGCCGCGCCGTCCCTCCAAGGGATTCCCCATGCCAATGCGGACCGTGTGGGTGTAGCCACCGCTGAGGAAACACCCGCCCGCCGCCAGGATGTCTGTCCATTCACCCTCGACGACGCGGATTTCCAGCACGCCGGCATCGGCGCCGGTTTCCGCGTCCGGCGCGTCCAAATCATGGCTATGGCGGAAGCTCAACTGCGCTTCTCCGGGCGGCAGAAAGATCACTGGCGAAACCAACGCGGCGATCCCGGCGTCACCCAAGCTGGGAACGAACACGGCCTGCGGTGACGAATCGAACTGTTGGCTGTCCGTCGCCCAAGTCGTTAGGACGCCCGAGGCGGAGGCGGTCCAACCGGGGGGCAGATTCGGGACAGAGACCCCGTCGAATCCTTCGGAGAAGCTCGCGCCCATCTTGCCCAAGGGAAACGCGAAGGTGACCAAGCCGTAGTCCAACGCGCCGTCCGACAGTTTCAGCCGCGCGGAAATGGTGTCGCCGCAATCCCCGGACGCCGTGAACACGAAGGGCCGCGACACGGGCTCACCGCCAGCGACCAACACACCGTAATCCTGCGCCGGCCCGGGTGCGGTCACACCATCGAGTTCGAGCAGCGTCGCGGTGAGATGCCGCGTATTGGACAGGCCCACGTTCTTCAACCCCAACGTTACGACCACCGTTTCCCCGGGATCAATTGCTCCGTTCGGCGCTCCGCAGTTTTCCAATATCAGTGCCGACGGACCGGGCAGGATTTCCGGCAAACCGACGAACCCGTCCCCGCAGCAAAGCTGGGCGTTCAGACTGACGGAATCCAGATACCAGCCGACGGCGCCGACCATTTCGTCGCTGCCGCAGCGCCAGCGGAACTGCACGGTCTGCCCGGCGGCCATTGCGGGGAGATTCACCGTGGTCGTCACAAACCCGCCGGAGTTGCCGCTCCACGCCGCCCGGCAGGCGATGGGACTGCGGCTCGGGTTGAGCGTCAGGTCGTAACCGCCCGTGACAAAACTCCCACCGGCTTCCAAGATGTCCACAAAGTGCCCGACTCCGATCTTCATCTCCAGCACCCCGCCGTCGTAACTGCCCTCCGTTTCATAAGCGTGCCGGAAGGTCAATTGCGCGGCATCCGAAGGCACGACGATGGGAGGCGAAACGAGTTCGCTGACCCCCGCCGCGCCGGGATTGGGGGCGAACACGGCGGTGGACGACTCCTCCCCCTGCCCGGCCACCGTGACCCAAGGCGATTGGGCTCCGGTGGCCGCCGTCGTCCAACCCGCCGGCAGCAGCGGTGGTTCCGGGGAATCAAAACTCTGCGCAAAGGCCGGCCCAAACCGGCCCAGCGGAATGTGAAACGTCGCGTGGCCGATGTTCGTGCCGTTCTCGGTCAATTCCAGCGTGGCGGCCAGCGTCTCGCCGCACGCGCCATCCGCCAGGAAAGAAAAGCTCCGCGCGACCGGCACCCCGCCGACAACCAGCGCCCCGAACGGCTGCGGCGCGCTCAGCGACTTCACCCCGCCGGACGATCGCAGCGTCGCCACCAGATTTGTCGTGTCCGCCGAACCGATGTTGCGCAACGCAAAACTGACGGTCACGGTTTCCCCGGCATCCACCACACCATTGGTCGGCGCGCAGGCTTCAGCGACCACGGCGAAACCTTCGGGGGTGAGAATTGGCGCGGCGCGTTCCGTGCCGTTGTAAATGACCAGGGCGTAGTCTTGATCGAGCACCGGCAATTCACCGGGCACGCCGTCTGAATTGATGTTGGCGGCCGTGACGGTGACGACGAAGTTGTCGGCCAGTCCCGCCGGCAGAAAGACGCTTTCGACGTTGTTCCGAGAGTCGGGGAGGGTGTCGGGGGTTGAGAACTCCCCGCTGAACCCATTGCCCCGGTAAACCTCGCCACGCACCGTCACGGTCAGGTCCAGGTCGTTGTTGTAGGCGCTGCCAAACGTGTTGCCCGGCGCGTCCGTCCACGCGAGCGTGACCCGCACCGGCCGGGCCGGGTCGGCCACGGCAACGAAGTAGCGGCGCGTTTGCCCGCTGGCCGTGAATTTCTCCGCGATTAACTGGTCGCGCCGCAGGCATGGCACGCCGTCCAAGGCCATGCCGAGATTGAGCCCGCCAAAGCCCTGGCGCGGGGAGGGCAACGTGTCGTCCGCATCCACACCGGTCAGGTATCGGGCCGAGTTTAGAAGCAGGGCCTTGGTCATCGCCGGACTGGGCGGAGGGCGGCCCTCATTGATCCAGTGCTGCCGGAGCAATGCGCACGCTCCGGCCACAGCGGGAGTCGAATGGCTGGTGCCGGAGGACGTGGTGTAGAACTGCTGCCCCAGGGGGAAGAAATTGTTGGGATTCTCGGGCGTGCCGCCGCCCGGCAAGCCGCAGGCGCCGGAAGCCATGAAACAAGGGTCGGCCAAGCCGTTGCCGTCCCGCGTCGCGAGGCTTTGGGCCACCCCGCCGGTGACATGCGTGCCCGGCGCCACCAAGTCCGGCTTCTGTCGTTTGTCCGCACACGGCCCCCGGCTGGAGAAGCCGGCGATGTCATCCGCGCTGTCCGCGTCGGCATCAAACGCCCCGCAACCGTCCATGCCCGCGTCATCAGTGCCGCCGCCGGCGGGCGCGTGAGAATGCACGTTCTCGGCGGCCCCCACGGTGATGACGTTCTTGGCGGTGCCGGGGGAGCCGACCGTTTGATCCTCCGGCCCGCAATTGCCGGCCGCAAAGACGATCACCATCTCCTGGTTGCCATGCCGGCTCACGGCGGCCTCGGGCGGTTGGGCGTCTCGCACCAGAGCATCGTAAGCCTGCGTGTCCACATCATAGCTCCCGGCCGTGTCCGCTCCCCAACTGTTCGCGCTGATGCGGGCGCCATCGCGATAAGCCCGCGCTTGGAGGTCAGCGTAGTTGGGATGGGTGAACCGATCCGGATCGAAAATGACCGACGAGCCAACATTCACGAACGGGCAGACGCCCAGGCCGAAATGAAACCCCGCCGCGTCGGTATGCGGAAAACCGTCCGCGCAGTCGTTGTACCCCGCCACGATGTGGGCGTTGAGGGTGCCGTGGCCGTCGCAACCTGCGATCGTGCTGTCGCCATGCGGAAAGCCTTCCAGACGGTTGTAGATGACGCGGCTGGGCTGGGCGAAGTCACCACCCGCATACAGCCCGAAGTGCGTCGGCGAAGTCGTTCCGTTGTCCACCCCGCTGTCCGTCACGTCCACCGCGAAGCCCGACACCGCGAACTGCGCTTGCGAAAACCCCTTACTCAGCAGCCACGCCAGATAGCCCGGACCGCTGGGGGCATGGCCGTCCAAGTTGCCGGCCACGATCTGGGCCTGGCGCTCGTCGAATTTCCGCCGTTCCGGATAGGGCTGGATGGAAACGACCTCGGGACGCGCTGCCAGATCGGCAAGTAGGTCCGCCCGCAATCGGCCGATGTAATTGCGGTAACCCAGGAACCGGTCCTCCCGGCGCGGCGGCGCCAACTTCGCGCGGTCCAGCAAAGCCAGCGTCTCCGCGTTCGCTTCGGCATCGTCCACCATCTGAACGGCAAACAGGTCCGTGGCCGGCGCTCGCGGGGTGCCACCACGATCCGTGGTGCGCGCTCCGGGGTGCAGTTTGAAATCGGCGGCATACTGGCCATCCCACTGCACATAGTCCGCGCTGTGGCCCAAAGCCTGCAAGCGCGCCAGGGCCCGGGCATCGCCTTGCACCAAGTACGCGTTCTGCGGCAGGTAATGAATGATGCGAACGCCCGTCGCCTCCACCGCCTCGCGCCACTCGGACTTGATGGGGCCAATGAATTGGATCAAGTGCAGCCGCCGGCCAGCGAACGTTCCCACCGCCTTGCGCAGGGCTTTGACCTCCGGCTTGCGGGAGTCCAACGCTCCCGAGTTCAACTCGATCAGGTCAGGCAGCGCCACTATGCTCCCGCGCGAGCCCACCGTCGCGGCAACGGCTCCCTCGACCTCCAGTAAATGAAACTCGCCGTAGTCCGCCAGAACACGCGCTCCCCGCGCCTGCAATGTGGAAACCAACGCCGGGTCGTTCACGCGAAACTTCTGAGGGGGTTCGACCGGCGCGCCGAAGGCCATCGAGGTCATCAGGGCCACACCCGGCAGCAGGGCCAGGCCCGAACACCAAACCCTAGTGCTCAATGAGGGCGCTCCGTTCACAATTCGCGGCGAAATCGAATCAAAAAACCATCCCTGTGTCCAGTTCACCACCGGCGACACGACGGTCACTCCTCACCGTCGTAGTAGCTCGTCGGCTGCAGCCGGCACGGCTTGTCCTGGTTTGGCAACGCGTATTTGCCTGAATCGGGGTAATGGATCACGTCGCAGGCCGGATTGTCGGCCACAACGTAATAGAGCAGGTCCACCGCCCCGGTGTTGGTTAGTTGGTGCGCCTCCCCCGGTGGAAGCTGCAGGCAATCCCCCTCGCGGATATCGCAAGTCCCCTGCGGCGTCCGCACCTGCCCGCGGCCCGACATGATCACGTAGAACTCCCACTGCGCCGAATGCGCGTGGTAAGGCCAGTTCGCCGCGCGCGGCGGCAGGCGCACCAGTTCCACCGCAAACGGCGGCTGTCCCGCTTCAGGCGTGCCGTTCCGCTTCGCCGCCAGAGACGCGGAGAGGTCGAGACTGAACCGGTGATAGCGTCCTCGGGGTGAGGCGGATTCGGTCAAAGGCACATCGGCCAGATTGATCTTTTGCATGGAACAAAGCCACCGAATCGTAACGCCGGCAGAATGCCGCGACAACGGTTTTTCCGGATGGCCCGAGGGCTCAACTCGTGCCAACAGGAATACGACCGGGATGGTGTTGCAGCCTTCGGTCGTGGCCCGACAATGGCCGGTCAGCCAGGTTTCACTGGCCGAACTCCTTTTGCGCTCACTCGATGCTCACCACCAAACCGGATTCCGTTTCCATGCTTTCCAGATCCCGACTGAATGTTTCGCATTGCCTGGAGCGAAGCAATCTTGCTAGCGTCACCCCGTTTTCACAGAGGACCAGTATATGAACGCGACGCAACAACCGAACAACTTTCCCAAGCTTCACAACGCCATGTGGCCCGGCCTCGTCGGCAAGGGCAGCCCCGGCGCTGAACCGTGCATTGACCTCGATACCATGCTCGACCTCACCGCCAAGGCGGAGGTCAACGGCGTCAAGTTCGACGGCGTGGACATCTTCCTCTTCGATCCGCACATCAACATTGACTCCAGCGACGATGACTTGAAACGTATCGCGGACAAGATCGCCGCGAAGAACCTCGTGGTGGGCTCCGTGGTCGCGCCGATCTGGCCACCGACGGGTGGCGGATCGGCAATGGGCGGCGATGAGGACCGCAAGAAGTTCGTCGGGCAGGTGGCCAAGGGCTGCCGCATTGCGAAGAAGTTTCGCGAGCTGGGCATTCGCCCGCACGGCGTGGTGCGGATTGACTCCGCCAGCGGGGTGACCGATTGGGACAAAGACCCCAAGGGCAACACCAAGAAGATCATCGCCACGTTCAAGGAAGCCGCCAAGGTGGCAAAAGACCACGGCGAGCGCCTCGCGGCCGAGGGCGAAATCTGCTGGGGCGGCATGCACTCGTGGAATTACATGCTCCAAGTCCTTGAGGGCGTGAACCAGCCGAAGTATCTCGGCTTCCAAGCGGACATGGCCCACACGCTCCTTTACGTGCTCGGCTTCAACGCGCCGGAACATCGCCTCGTGCCGGAGAAGTTCAACTGGGAGCCGGACAAGTTCCACGCCGCCATGAAAAAGCTCACCAAGGCACTACGCCCGTGGACGATTGATTTCCACGTCGCGCAGAACGACGCCACGGTGAAAGGCAGCGGCGAGCACGAAAAGACCGGCAAGCACTGCATGGCGACCGATCCGAACGGCAAGTTGAACATCGCCCGCGACGCCGGCTACTGGATGCGCGACGACGCCGGCAAGGTCACCAAAAAGTTCAAACACGTTTGCTGGGACGGCTGCATGTTCCCCAACGAAGTCATGCTGAAGCAGCAGACCTGGAACGACATCCTCGCGGCGATGATCCAGGTCCGCGAGAACCACGGTTGGCGTGGTTGAGGTGCGACGACTGCGAACCCGGAGCCGTGTTGCGACGGGCAAGAGCGAGGCCGCCGACCTACGTTGCGCAGATCGGCGGCTTTCTGCGGTTGTTCCTCGTTCCCAACCAGCGCGGCGGCGAAGTCCGGGCTACTTCAGTTGAATCCACGCCCGATGCTGGCTGCCGTCGGAAAGCGTGGCGACCAATTGCCAGATGCCCTTCGTCATGCCCGTGGCCTTGGTGTCAAGGTTGAAGTGCCACTGACCGTCTGTGAGCCGGAACTCGTTGCCGGTCGTCGCGGCGTCTTGGGGCGAGGCGTCAATCGGCTCCTCCGAATTCGTCGCATCTGAGAACTTGACCAACTGGAGGCGGTGGACACCCGCGGTGACGGGCGCGCCATCACAGGAAGCCGTGAACTTCACCGGTACGGTGCTGCCGAGCTTGAGCGTGCGCAACGGTGCGACGAAGCTGCCGCCGGTTTCATCCGCGCCACCAAGGGGCGGCAGGAATCCGGCGAAGCCCAATGACGCGCGCGTGACCTTGAACGTGCAGGTCGAGGTGTTGCCCGCTTCATCCGTCGCGGTGCAAGTGACCGTGGTCACGCCGACCGGAAAGCCCGAGCCGGACGGTAAGTTGCACGTTACGATCGGCTGAGCGGTGCAATTGTCCTGGGCGCTGGCCGAGAAGGTCACGGGCACGAGCAAGTCAATGCTGCATGGCAAAGCTATGTCGGCAGGGCAGGATAGGGTCGGGGGTTCCCGGTCCACGACGGTGACCCGTTGCACACAGGTCGCGGTGTTGCCAGAGGAGTCGGTTGCTGTCCAAGTGACCAGGGTTGTCCCTTTAGGGAAGACCGCGGGCGCGTCATTGGCTGGCGTGACGATGCCGCAATTGTCGGCGACGCTGGGCGCCCCCAAGTTCACGCCTGCCGCGGAGCATTGGCCGGCGTCGGTGTTGACGGTCAGGTCGGGTGGACACGAGATCGTGGGCGGCTCGGTGTCGCTGACCGTGACAGTGAATGAGCAGGCGGCCGTGTTGCCCGCGGCGTCCGAGGCGGTGCAGGTCACCCTGGTCGTTCCTTTGGGGAACACGCTTCCGCTGGGAGGAACGCACTCGATGATGGCGCCCGGGTTGTCGTCGCGTACGTCGGCCGTCCAAATTACTGTCGCCTCGCACTTCCCCGGCTCAGTGTTGACTGTGAAGTCGCCCGGGCAGACCGGTGTCGGTGGGGTCGTGTCGGCGAACTTGTAGCCGTAGATGAAGAAGCCTCCAAAGGAAGCGGGCGGTCGCTGATCAGTCCAGACCACCGTATCACCCTGCAATTCGATCGGTGGATATCCTACGGCGGGACCTGCCGCTACCAAAGACGTCTGGCCTTTGCAGATATCGTAGACGGCCAAATGCCCGGAATTGTCTGTGTAAACGACCCTGTTACCGGAGACCGAACCGATCGGATAGGAACCGCTGGCGAGCAGGGTATCCTGGCCAGAAGCAAGGTTGCGGAGGTACAGATTCCGAGGCGGAGAGTAGCTTGAGTTCGGCATCTCTTGGAGAAGGACGTAATCGCCGTCCGCAGAGATCGGTCCGAAATTGCCGGGACCGACTTTCACTGGAAACGGGTTTCCCCGAGAAACCAAGTCGAAGCCGTAAACATCCCAGTCGCCTCCCCAGACATACCCGGCCGTTGTGGCGAAGAACACGGTATTCCCTGAAACAACAATCTGCCATACGGTCTTCCAATCCAGGTTCGGTCGAGGGATCGAAATGCGCTCACCAGTGCGCAGATTCTCGGCGAACAACTCGTCTGGGTTGCCCGGCGCCCCCACCCGAGCCCAAGCAAGCCAGTCTCCCTTGATGTCCAAGCCTTCAAACCCGTAAGCTTGGTCAACCATACGGCTATCCCCTGCATCCCACATCTTCCCGGTCAGGTCCTTGACCCACACTTGATGGCTGCCATAGGACCCAGGACTGGGCAGGTAGATCCAAGCCACCACTCCGCCTGAAACACGACTTTGGAATCTGTCGCCGGGAGGGTATGTCGCCACCGGTATCTCAGACGACGTGAGAAGGTCATACGCGTAGATGTCCTGGCCGCTGCCCCATCCTGACCGTGTGTCTCTCCAAACGACGAATCGTCCGTCGAAACCAAATGAATACAACCCGGCCGACGGTTGACTGTAAGCGGTGTTGGGGCGACCCTCTGTTCTGCGGATGGAGGGCGTGGTAAGAAC
>CAZJTM010000051.1:0-31492 GCA_964548925.1 uncultured Verrucomicrobiota bacterium
ATAGCGGAGTTCGTGGTGCGTTGCAGGCCGGTCCAGCCGCCGCCCAAGTCGGAGAGCGCGTAATCCACGCCGTTGGTGAACACGACCGCCGTGCTGGCATCAGTCACGCGCAGGGTTTCGGTCACGATGTTCGAGTTTGGTAGGGTCACGGGGTTGGTGTCGGTGAGAGTCAGTGGGGTGTTGGTCACGGACAGCAGGCTCACGATCAATCCGGTGGGCGAGCCAGAGTGGGTGAGCATGCCGCCCGCCGTGACGCGCAGGCTGGCGAACGTATGCCAGCCGTCCACGGTGAGGGTGCAGTTGCTCACGACGACATCTTGTCCATCGTAGGCGAGGCTGTCGAAGGGGATGGCCGTGTCGTTGGTGAACGTGACGGCTGGGGAGGAGACGAGGACGCCGCAACATGCGAGCCCGACAAGCCTTGGCAGCAACGGACCGGATAAACGGAGGAATGCCTTCATTGGTGGAAAAACCAATACGTCAAAAGGGCGCGCGCGGCAATGGGCGTTTGACCGCACACCCTTCCGGGCGTTGGGGGAGCGCTTCTCAATTCTCCGCAAGCCTCGCCGGATGTCGGGGAGCGGACATTCTGGTCGGCTGGCGGACCCTCGCGATCGCAGGCGGACAGGAGTGATCACGCTCCTTGCAGGAGAGGGATACATGTCCCCTCTGCACTTCCAGCACGCCGGTTTCTTTAATCACAAGAGGGAAACGCAGAGACCCGGGGACGCAAGACCGCGCACCACCGATTCTTCCCCGCGCCTCTCGGCGTGCTCCGAGTCTCGGCGTTCAGTCAGTTTTTCCTGCCGTCGTGGCTTGGCCGCTCAGGGCGTTCGACGATTTCAAACCGCGCCACGCCGGGGAAGCAACGGGCGGAGCGGACAATCTGCGCAGCACGGATTGCGCGTCCGGCAGAAATGTTTGCCCACCATGACGAGTTGCGCGTGGTAGTCCTGCCAGTAATCCAGGAGCTCCGCACCCGTTCGCTGGCACAGCGCGGATTCGCAGAGGGCCTTCACCTCGTCGTAGCTGGCCTCCGCGGCACACCACCCGTGCCGGGCGAAGATGCGCTTGGTGTAGGCGTCAATGACGAAGCTGGGATGCCCCCCAGCGTAAAGCAACATGCTGTCGGCCGTCTCCGGCCCGATGCCGTTGATGGCCAGCAAGCGTTCGCGGACTTCCGCAGTCGCGCCGGCAAAGAGACGATCCAGGCATTTCGACGTGCTGCCGGGCGTCCCGCCGGCAGAACCGATTTCCCTGCCCGGAGATGGAACTGCCGGCGGGACGCTCGGCAGCACGCTGGCAGCCCGCCCTGAAGCGGATGGGTCCAGCAGTGCCCGCAGGAAGGCGCGCAGCCGGCGTGCCTTGACGTTGAAGTAGCCGGCGGGACGGATGAGTGCGGCCAGCCTGTCCTCGGGTAGGGTGTAAAGCCTACCGGGTTCGAGAACTTGGGCGGCCTTGAGGTTGGCGATGGCGCGTTCGACATTCGACCAAGCGGTGTTCTGCGTGAGGATCGCCCCGACGCAGACTTCAAACGGCGTTTCGCCCGGCCACCAGTGTTGATGGCCGAACTGCGCCCGCATCAATTCGTACGCGCGGCGCAGGGCTTGAGCGCGGCGGATGTTTCGCTCTCGCCCTCGCCTGTCGGACTCTTTCGAGGACGAGGGACGAGAACGATTTGCCCACGCCTCACGCCCACGCCTGCCCATCAGCCCTGGTGCCGCAGAGGTTGACCTTCATGCCCAAGCGCGCGGCCATCGTCGCCTTGGCGATCAGGCAATGATCGGCGGCGTCCGCGTTGCGCGCGTAGGCGACCTGGATGTGATTGGACTTGTGCTGGGCCATCATCTGGTCGCGCGAGACGCCGTAGGTCACCGCGTGCATGATGGGCCATTGCGGCGTGGTGGCCGTCCAGCGGCGCTCGGTTTCCGGGCGGGGCAACGCCACAACTTTCGCGCGCCCGAGGTCCATGTTCAGCCGGCCGTCCGCGACGTAGATGCGCGACCAGACAATCTCGCCGGGCTTGGAAATCCCGCGCAGCGTGCTGCCGCCTTTCGGGAAGTACATCGGCGGCTGCCGGAAGCCTTCCGCACCCGCCCACCCGCCGATGAAATGCGCCGGGGGCGCCGCGCCGCTGATCAAGAACACCCACACGTAGTCGTCCACGGTGCCGAAGCTGTCCACGTCGCCCCAGCGGAGGTCGTGGAGCGTGTTTTCGACCGGCTGCTGGAGGGCGCGATGCACGCGCTGGGTCATCAAGCCATCGAGGCCCGCGCATTCGTCCACTTCGTTGAAATGCACCAGCGGCTTGCCCGCGTAGAGGGTGCGCCGGCCGTCACGGGACTTCACAGGCGGACGCTCGGAATTGTTGAGCGTGCCTTCCACCAGATCGCTGGCGGGCATCACGTCCTTGAGCCCCTGTTGGTATTGGATGCCGATGCAATCGCAGCCAAAGTCGTCGGCAATCCGCAAGGCGGCGATATACATTTTGCATTGCCAAAGAATCTGGTCGGCGGTCAGGTCGGTCGCGTCGTTCTTGCCGGTGTGGAACTTCATCCCGCGCGCTTCCATCCACGCCCGCACGGCGCGGGCCTCGGTGTCGGGAACGCGTGTGGACTCGGCATAGAGGGCCGACTGGCTGAGGCGCTCCTTGAAGACGCCGGTCGCGTGGAGCAGGTGGTCGGGGATGATGGCGTTGAACATGCCCATGCAGCCTTCGTCGAACACCCCCATGATGGCCTTGTCGCGCAACAACTCGGCGGCGAGTTTCTCCCCGACGCGGCGCGCGGCGGCGGCGTATTTGACCTTGTCGTAAGGGACGACGTGATCCAGCGCGTGCGAGCACTTGCCGGTCGTCAGCCAATCGCGCAAGCGGGTTTGGAAGTAGTCGTCCGTGAAGTTCTCACTCCAGAGCGTGGAGTACTTGACGCCGGCCTTGGTGAGCGAGCCGTTGAGATTGAGCATGCCGACGAGCCCGGGCCATTGGCCGGACCAGTTCGCGACGGTGAGGATCGGGCCGCGATGCGTGCTCAGCCCGGGAAGGACATGATGGGAGTATTGCCACACAGCCTCGGCCACGATGAGCGGGGTATCGGGGTCGAGCTTGCGAAAGACCGTCATGCCCTCGCGTTGCGAGGCAATGAAGCCGTGCTTCTCCGCCGGCTTGAACGGATGCCCGCGAACTACGTGGTAGCCTTGGGCCCGAATGACGGCGCCGAGAGCCTTTTCCATTTCGTGCTGAGCGGGCCAGCAGGTTTGGTTCGCCGAAAGACGCAGATCGCCGCTGGCAATGAGGTAAACGTGTTTATCTTTCATAATCATTCTCTTTCTCGTCAGATGCTCAAGATTCGTGAGCCACCGACGCGCGTCGGCGCCCACTGGAGTGCATGAAGTGGACCTGCGTCCGCCGACACGGGTTTTCATCCAACCACTGGTTGCATGCCATACTGTTGGGACCAAGCCAAGTCATTGCTTTCCGTGGCCGGGTGCCGCAGGTGGCGGCGAATCCACAAAGCCGTCTCGCCAAATCAGCGGCGCCAGATACACCCCACCGCGTCCCCAGCCGCAACGGCTTACATACCATTGGCCGTCGGCATCCCGTACCACTTCTGCCGCGTGCGCGTTGATGTGGCCGACCTTGTTCTGGATGTCCCAATGAAAAGGGTCTTGGCTCACGAACACGTCCGTGCCGTCGTAATCGGGTCGCGGGCCGACGAACAAGTAATAGGAAGCGCCGCGCTGGACGACGAACGGGGATTCGCAGGGCCCGCCGTAAGTGCCCTTCGCGGGATCGGTGTAGGCCACGCCGCGCTTGCTCCACGTCAGCAGATCGTCGCTCGTGGCATAGGCGACGAGATGGTTGCCCCCTTTCGGTTCGCTGTTCGCGGTGTAATACATGACCCATTGGTCCTTGACCCGCAGGACGAATGGATCGCGTGCGTCAAAGCCGTCCACGACCATCGGGTTTTTGGGCGAGCGGGTCCACGTCTTCAGGTCCGGTGACGTGGCCAGGTGGATTTTGTACTTCGTGTGGTCCTGATCCCCGGCGCAGTAGAACATGTGGTAAACGCCCTGGTGCTCGACCACGTGCGGCGCCCAGAGGTGAACTTCGTTCCACGGCGACTCGCGGGCGACCGAGAGGGCGAACGGCTGTTTCTCCCACGGCGATTGCCGGAGCGACTTGGCGGTGGCGTGGGCGAAATGGATCTCCTCCATCGGTTTGGCCGGCTCTTGCCTCGTGATCCCGAACAGATGCCACGTGCCGTCTTTCCCTTGGATGAAGCAGTGATCGTTGATGTACCACGGCTCTTTCTCGCCGACGCTTGGATCGTAGATCTTCTTGAATTCACCGGCTTGGACGAGGGTCTTGGGCGCGGATTCTTGGGCGGATGCGAAAGCTGCGCCCAGCATCATGCAAATCGCGGCAAGGACAGTGGCCTCAAGAGGATGGCATCGCCTTAACGTTCGTCTATTCCGCAAGGTCTTGGAGTGCGCCGGCCCTCCGGCGCTTTCAAGCACGCCAAAGCGGCAGAGGGCTGCCGCACTCCAAGACGCTAGCGCGCTCCACATGGTCTTGAGCGAATTCATGCTTGTGCCAGTTGGCGGATCAATGCCCGCCCGTCGCACCCACGCCATGCAATGACTCCGCCCGGCTCAACTTCGGCCAGGCATAGCCATAGAAGGCGATGAACACGAAACAGATCAATGGCACAATGAAACCGCGCGACATGTTGTAGTGATCGGCAATCGCGCCCATGATCTTCGGCAGCAGTGCGCCGCCAACAATGCCCATCACGATGTAGGCCGACGCGCCCTTGGCCTTCGCGCCCAAGCCGTAGATGCCCAGCGCAAAGATCGTGGGGAAGGTGATGGACATGAAGAAATAGCAGAGGAAGACGCACACCACCGAGAGCCAGCCGAGCTTGAGGAAGATCAGGAAACAGAGCAGCGCGTTGATGACGCTGTAAAGCCCCAGCATCTTGTGCGCGGAAATCTTGCGCAGCAGCGCCGCGCCACTCACCCGGCCCAGGAGGAAGCAAAAGAAACCCACGGACGCCAGCGTGGCGGCGAACTGGTTGGTCACGCCAAAGATGCCGTCGCGGAAGGTCAGTTCCTGCGGGTAAGCGTCCGCCAGCAACAACCGGTTGAACCGCGGTTCGTTTCGTCCTTTCTCCTGCGCCAACAGTTCCTTGGTTTTGGCCTGCAAGGCCACACCGGCAAATCGTTCCGGGCTATAGACGCTTTCTTTCAGAATGACGCTGGTCAGGTCTTGGGCGAGGGCAATGCGCGCCGCGATGAGGGTGGCCTTGCCCTCGTTCAGGCGGTTCAAGGTTTGCACCGTGGAACTCGACAGATTGGTGGACAGGAACGCCGACACCGGATCCGCCGGCGACGTCAATTTCCTGGCCAGAGCTGGCACGTCCTTGAAATCCGATCCCGTGAAGGCCGTGCGAACCTCGATCCACTTGCTGCCTTCCTTCATCCACGACGCTGGCAAGGAGGGCGTTTCGGACACCATGTAATTGATGAAGAACGCAAAGACACCGCATTGCGCCGCGACGTAGAAGAACTGTGCCAGCGTGGCGCCGGAGAAGTGTTCATGGGACCAGACGCTGTGGTGCGTGAGACGTTTGGTGATCCCGACCAAGGCAAGGGCGGCGAGAATCAATGCCAGACACGCGCCTGCCACCAGTACCACCCCCACAGAGTTTTCCGCGCTGATCACCAAACTGGACGGGTGCGGAATGGCGGACGCCAGCCCCACCAGCCGGGGACCGAGCTTCAGGCCATCGAACGTCAACCAGAGGATGAAGACAAACACGCCGATGAGCGCGGCCACATTGCCGAGCAGCAAGGCATAGGACAAACCGCGGTTCACGTGGCGTACGGACGGGGCGGCCGCCGCCTTATCGGCATCATCCTTCTCTTCCAACTGGAATTCGTCCTCGGCCTTCACGTCGGGAACGGGCGCGAAGAAGAAGATGATCGCCAAGATGAGCACGCCAATGCCCACGCCGGCGTAAGGAATCCACAGCGTCTGCGAGCCGGTGCTCCGGCCGGCCTCGTCGGTGCCGTAGAAAAACAAGCCCCCGGCGATCGGGCCAAAAATCCAGCCGACGCCGTTGCACGATTGGGCCGTGTTGATGCGCGCGGCGGCGAAGCGCGGCGGTCCCAGCACCGTCGTGTAGGGATTGGCCACCGTTTCCAGGAACGTCAGCCCCGAAGCCACCATGCACACGCCGAGCAGGAAGGCCCAGAACTCCGCGATCTTCGACGCCGGAATGAACCAGAAGCCGCCCACGGCGACCAACAGCAATCCGGCGATGATGCCGCCCTTGTAACCCAGCCGCGTGGCGAGCCAGCCAGCCGGGATGGACATCAGGAAGTAACCCATCCAGTGCGCGAACTGCACCCACGCCGATTGCGACAGAGTCAGCTTCAGCTCTTCCTGAAAGTGCTTGTCCATCACGTCAATCATCCCGTTGCAGAATCCCCAGAGGAGGAACAGGGAACTGACGAGACAGAACGTGAAGAAGACGTTTCTGCCGTCCGGCAGGACAAACATGCTTTGCTTGTTATTGCTCATGGTGGCGTGAGTTCGATTTGGCAGTACGTCACCCGCCACTCGATCACCGGCGGGCATGGATTGGTTTCAGTAGTTCAGACAGGACAGGCGAAGCCGACACACCCCGCCAATCCACAGGGACTCTTACTTCTTAAAGGCAGTCTTAATCTCATTGAGCGACACGCCCAGCGTCGCCTTCGCGATCCCATCCAGCGCGGATTCCGACCCACTCAGGTGGATCGTGCGATGCGTATGCAGCAGGCTCTTGCCCGGCTTCAACGCCGCCGCCGGCGAGGAAGATTCGAGTTCGTAGAACGGCCCCATCGGCTTGGCCCCCGGCGTGGGTGGCCCATCGTTGTAACTGTTCGCCGCGTCGCCGCCGTAGGGATTGTCCTGAAGCTTCCAGAGCGAGTTCACGTAATCCGTCACTCCCGCCGGCTGGTTGAACTTCACGATGGTCAGAACCTTGTTGTCCGCGTCATAGCTCCCGAGGATGGCTTTGCTCCGTTGCGGGTTGATGCCGATCTTGCTGCGATACTGGCCGTCGGCCTTGAAGAAGATCAAGTCATCGCGCACTACCAGCCGATCCGGCGGAATCTGGCCGAAGTAATCCGAGGTCACTTTCACGCCCAACGCCGACTCCGAACCGGCCTTGATGGGCACGACGACGGTGGTGGCGGGCGAGGGATTGAACATGCCGAGAATCCAAACCGAGAGCAGGCCGGTTTCCTTTCTCCACGCTTCCTTGCCCCGGTTGGTGATCCGGTTGTTCGAGACGTAGGCAACCACATTCACTCCTTTGGGGGCCTTCACGCCGAGGTTCTTCCAAGCGGTGGCCGGGGTGAGCAATTGCACCTCGCGCTTCACGCCCACGTTGAAGATCGTGCCGGAGTAATTCGTCAGCGGAAACTCCGCGCCAAACACCGCCTTTGTCTCCGTCCTGCTGACCACGTCGAACGGCAGCGTGTCGAAAATCGCCGGGGTCTGCCAATCGGCGAACTCGAACTTCTTGCCCTTCTCAAAGAAGATGGAGAACTGGCCGCCTTCCGGCCCCATCCAAAAACGGTCCTCGCCGCCGAAGGCGTTCATGTGCGGCCCGATCTTGCCGGAGGCGATCAACTCGCGGTTGATCCAGCCGAAACTCGGGCCGGCATCGCCCCCCATCGTGCTGGTCATCACGCGCCCCTGCCAAGCCGGCGAGAGGGCCACCTTCGCCTGGCCGGCTTTGTCGCTCAGGACAATGACCTCGGTGTGTCTCTTCAGGAACGCGGCGTCATCGCCGAAGCTCGCGCCGCGGATAGTAGGGGAAATAGTGGCCATCGTAGTGAAGGTAACGATTGCAGTGGCAAGAAGTTTTCCGTTCATAGGCTTTCCACGTTCAGTTCGGCAGCCATGTAAAAGGCAAACGGGAAGACATGCAAGCCTTCCTTCTGGCATCATCTCCCCGTTGCGCCAGCAACCTGAAAGCGGGCGCGATTCACGCTCGGGTCGCGAACTGCCATGCGCGGGAGTGTAACATGTGACTCGCACCTGTCATTGAAGGTTCGCGTTTTTTTCTTGAGGATTCTCACCGGCCAAAACCCGGGCATTTCAGCCCTTGCGCTGGTGAACACTTTGCCATTGCTTTTTTCCCGCCTAACAGGGCTTTATGTCCGCGATGTCTGTGAGCCCTGAAAGCAAGTCTGAGTCGCCGTCCCAAACACCTGCGGGCGCGGAAACTCCGCGCCGGCGCGGCCGGCGCGGCGGACGCGGTCGCCGTGGAGGTGGCCGTTCTCGCCGTGCGACCGCCGCCGGGCCCTCTGAAGCGCCGCCCGCCGAATCATCGTCCGAGTCGCGCGCCGCCGAGACTCCTTCCGTCGAACCGCAAGCCACACCTCCCGCGCCCGCCGAGGCGCCCTTGGCTGAAGCGCCGTCGCCGGTTTCAACTGATGCCACGGCGCCGGCTCAAGTGTTGCCGCCTGCTCCTACCGGAGCAATTACAGCGGCTCCAGTGGAGTCGCCACCTCCCCCCTTGCACCGCCACCTCCCGCCGCCGCCCCCGCCCGTCCGGCAAACCCCGCGCAGCGAGCCGATGGCCGCCGCCATCCGGCATGCGAACGAGATCATCGTTGAATTGCGCGAAGCCTTGGCCGACATGGAGGAGATCGTGGAACTGCTCGAACTTGCCGAGGCGCAAAAGAAGGACGACGAGCGGGAGATCGAGACGCTGCGTCGCGCCCTCAGCCAGCTTCAACGGGCGCGCGAGCAAGTGCAGCAGCGGCAAGACCGCCCCCGGCATGAGCCCGAACGCGCGCGTCACGATCGCCATCGTTCGCAACACGCGCCGCCGCCGCCGAACCTGCCGCCCGCACCAGCCGCTCCACCTCCACCCGAGGAAGAGCGCCCGCAAGCGCCGCCGCCATAACCGGAGTCTCCCGACACGCCCGCCCATGCGCCCAGCCGGTCCAAGACTCAGACTGACCTGCGGCGTGATTGTTGTTCTGTTGCTCCTGGCATACCCGCCCCGCCTGCGGGCCGACTCCACCAATATGCCCGCGACCACAACCCCTGCGGAGAGTGTGGAAGACTTGCGCGCCTATCTCCATTTGCAGGCGCAGTTGCAGGCGACCCAGCTTGCGCTCGAACGCAATCGGCAGGAGGCCGAAACCTCCGCCGCGCGCCATGCCGAATTGCTCCAGACCCGGCTGCGATTGCTGGAACAGGCGCTCGTCGGCGAACGCGCGCGTGAATTGGACGCGCTCCAAGACTCGCAACGGTTGCTGCTCCTCTTCGCCGGCGTTTTCGCGGGTGTGGGGTTGCTCGCGGTCCTGCTCACGAATTACATCCAATGGCAGGCGGCAAACCGTGTCGTCACGATGAATTCCGCGCACACGCTCCCAACCTTGGCCTCCGACGCGCCGCTGGCCACTCTTGGCGCAGGTGTGAACGCGCTCGCGCCTGTGGGCCCGACTGACGCGTCGAACGTCCGCTGGCTGGGGATCATTGAGCGGCTCGAAGCACGCGTTCGAGAACTGGAGCAGACCGCCCGTCCGCCGGTGAGCGCCCCGGCGGAGCCACCGTTCGCGTCGCCGCAGTCGGCCGAGGAAGCCGCCGCCAATCGCGAAGCCCAAGCAGTGGCGCGACGCGCGGCGCAGATTGACCTGCTGATGGGCAAGGGCCAGGCGCTGCTGGATCTGGGACGGGCCGAGGAAGCGCTGAGTTGCTTTGATGAAACCTTGAGGTTGGACCCGCGGCACACGGAGGCGCTGGTGAAGAAGGGCGAAGCCCTGGAGCAGGCCCGCAAGCCCGACGAAGCCATCGCCTGCTACGACCGTGCCATCGCCGCCGACCGCTCGCTCACCGTGGCTTACCTGCACAAGGGCGGGCTCTTCAACCGCTTGGAACGCCACGAGGAAGCGCTCCAGTGCTACGAAGCGGCGCTCAAGACACAGGAAACCGCCGGCGGCGGTTGAGCCGGGCCGTTTTCCTGCCACAGGACTGGCTTCCAACCTGTCTCAAACTTTAACCGTTTGGTTCTCCCGCCTTGGTGCAAGCGCTCGACCGCGAGCGACCAGAACCGATCCGTCAGGCAGAAGATGGAGACAGGCTGGAAGCCTTGTCCTACGCAATCGGCTTGGCTTCGATTGCCGGCGGCGCCAAGCGGTTCAAGGGTTGCGCTGGTTCGGCGGCCCGATATGATGCGGGCGACAACTCGATGAAGACATTCGCTGAACTCGGTTTTCCCGGACGCCTGATTGCCGTGGAGGGGCTCGATGGCTCGGGCAAGTCCACCCAGATTTACCTGCTCAAACGCTGGCTGGAAGCACAGAAGCTGAAGGTCTTTTTCAGCGAGTGGAACTCCTCGGAATTGGTCAAGGCCGCCACCAGCAAGGGCAAGAAACAGGAACTGCTCACACCCACCACCTTCAGTCTCATTCACGCCACGGATTTCGCGGACCGCTATGAGCGCCAACTCGTGCCGTTGCTCCGCGCGGGTTATCTGGTGCTGTGCGACCGCTACGTCTTCACCGCCTTTGGCCGCGACATCGTCCGGGGTTGTCCGCCGCAATGGGTGCGGGACATCTACAGCTTTGCCGCGCAGCCGGACCTCACCTTCTTCTTCAAAGCGAACCTCGAGGTTTCGCTGTCGCGCATCCTCGATGGCCGCCCGCAGCTCAAGTATTTCGAGGCTGGCATGGATTTGCACCTGTCCACCGACCCGTACGAAAGCTTCCGCATCTTTCAGGGCCGCATTCTCGAGCAGTATCTGGCGATGAGCACCGAGTTCGATTTTCTCGTCATTGACGCCAACCAAACCATCGAGGCGCAGCAGACCATTGTGCGCTCCCTTGTTGCCGGGAAGCTTGATTTGCCTTCGTTCGCCCACCGGAAGTCCATCCCGGCGACCCTCGCCCCCACCTCGGCCCGTTGAGTTTTACCATGCCCACCGCCCCCGCCAATCCCCGGACCCGCAACATGTCGCGGGTCATTGTGCCCCAGAAAACCCCGCGCCGCTTTTACGGTTACGGCATCCCCGGCGTGGACGTGGCCAAGCTGGCCGGCCGCCTGATTGTCGTGGAGGGCGCCGACGGTTCCGGCCGCTCGACGCAAATCCGGCTGCTGATCGAATGGCTGGAGAGCTGCGGCCACTCGACCGTGCAGGTGGGGTTGAAACGCTCCACGCTCGTCAGCGAGGAACTGAATCGCGCGCAACAGGGAAACATCCTCAGCCGCACCACGCTCAGCTTGTTTTACGCGACCGACTTCGCCGACCAGATGGAAAACGTGATCCTGCCGGCCCTGCGCGCGGGGCAGATGGTGCTGGCGGACCGCTACATCTACACGCTCATGGCGCGCGACCTGGTCCGCGGGATGGACGAGCGGTGGTTGAAGAACCTCTACGGCATGGCGTTGGTGCCGGACGCGGTCTTCTATCTCAACGTCGCCCCGGAGCAGTTGGTGCAGCGGGCGCTCGCGAAGTACTCCTCGCTGGACTACTGGGAGAGCGGCATGGACCTCGGCCTCGCGCGGGACATGTTTGACAGTTTCCTGAAGTACCAGGCGCTCGTCGCGGCGCAGTTCAAACGCCTCCAACGTTCCTACGGCTTCCAAATCCTGGACGGGCACCGCTCGGTGGAGGCGATCAATACCGAACTGGAGAAGAAGATCGAACTGGTGCTCGCCGGCAATCACAAACCATGAACCAAACCTATGGCCGACCAAGCGAAAGAATATCTCCTGGGCGTGGACCTCGGCGGAACCAAAATCCTGACCGGTGTGTTTGACGCGAAACTCGACCTCAAAGGCAGCGCCAAGGTCAGCACCAAGGCCAACCGCGGCGTGGACGCCGTCATCGGGCGCATCGCCCGCTGCGTGCGCGAAGCCGTGGACGAATGCGACCTGAACCTGGCGCAGGTGCGCGGCATCGGCATCGGCGCGCCGGGCGCGGTGGACACCGAGACGGGCCGCGTCATCTTTGCCCCGAATCTGCCCGACTGGAAAGACATCCCGCTCAAGAAGGAGTTGGAGAAGGAACTGGGCGTTCCCGTCTTCCTCGGCAACGACTGCAATGTCTGCACGCTGGGCGTCTTTGAGAAGGAATTCAAGTCCAAGCCCAAGCACTTGATTGGCATCTTCGTCGGCACCGGCATCGGCGGGGGGCTGATCCTGAACGGCGAACTCTTCTACGGTCACAACCTCACCGCCGGCGAGATCGGCCACATGGTAATCGAAGTCAACGGACCGAAATGCGGCTGCGGCAACCGCGGCTGTTACGAGGCGCTGGGCAGCCGCACCGCCATCTTCCGCAAGATTCAGGCGGCGGTGAAGGACGGCCAAAAGACCCTCCTCACCGACATGTTGGGGGACGATCTCAAGGACATGCGGAGCAACGACCTCCGCAAGGCCGTCCGCCGCGGTGACAAGTTCGTCGAGAAAGTCGTGGAGGAAGCCGCCGAGTACACCGGCATCGCCGTGGCCAACCTGATCAACATCTTCAACCCGGAGATGGTCGTGGTCGGCGGGGGCGTCATCGAGGCGCTGGGCGACGAGATGATGCCCACCATCGTGAAGACCGCCAAGGACCACGTCATGCCCGGCACGATGGGCGACATCGAGATCAAAGCCTCGAAGCTGGGCGACGAAGCCGGCATCACCGGCGGCGCCGTGCTCGCTCGGCGCGGAACGGCGTAGCACTGGACCGCGCGGGAACGCGGGGCGTCCCGGCAGGCGAGGTTGGGAACCGGAGACTTGCCCGCGACGCAGTTCACCGTTTATCCTGCGTCTCGAAACGGCAACGGGGCCGCAGGCGGACCATTGTTCAGAAACATGTTATCCATCTTCAAACCGAAGCAGAAGAAGACGCATCAGCGTTTTTATCTTCTGCCGGGCATGGGCGGGCGCGCCTACCACCGCAAGCAACGGCGCATCCGGGCCGCGGCAATCATCGTCGGCGTGCTCGTGTCCTTGGCGCTCGCCTTGGGAATGTACTGGCTGAACACTCGCCGGTGATCCAGATTGCGCGGGAGCACACCCCCCGCATGGGCCACTCCAACGGAATCCGCATCTGTCCCGACACAGGCATCCTTGGGCTCGTGTCATGTATGCGTTCCGCCCTCAAGCGGTCGGCGAAGGCAAAGATCCAGACACCAACCTCCAAGCTCCAAAAACTCCCAAAACCTCAAACGTCAGCAGCGGGTTTCCACGGCGGATGCATCCAAAAGCAAGGCCATCCATCGAAGCCGGGGCTGCGTCATGAAGAAGCTGGTTGGGCGCTTTAGCCGTGTAGGTCCCTTGGGGCTTGGCCGTTGAAGGTGCGGGCCGTGATTGGTGCCGTCGCAAGAAGCGAAGAACCTGACGATCTATCCCAAGCTGCCGCGGACAAACAGAAAATACGCCAGCAGCACCGCGGCTAGCAGATAGGTGAGCCATCTCACTTCGCGTCCACGCCCGCTGAAGAGCTTGAGCAGCGGATACGCGATGAAGCCCAGCGCCAAGCCATCAGCGATCGAAAACGAGAGCGGAATGCCGATCAGCACCAGGAAAGCGGGCAGGGCTTCGGTCGCGTCGTCCCAAGCAATGCGGGCCACGTTCTGAAGCATCAGCGCACCCACGATCACCAGCGCCGGCGCCGTGATCGGCGGGTAGCTGCCCACCATGACGACCAGCGGTCCGAAGAACAACGCGAGGAGGAACAGCAGCGCCACCACCAGCCCCGTCAGGCCCGTGCGTCCGCCCTGCTCCACACCGGCGGCGCTCTCGATGAAACTCGTCACCGTGCTCGTCCCCAAGGCCGCGCCGGCCACCGTGCCGACGGCGTCCGAAACCATCGCCTGCTTGGCGCGCGGCAGCTTGTTGTCGCGCATGAACCCAGCCTGCTCACACACGCCAATCAGCGTGCCGATGGCGTCAAACATGAGCATGAACAAAAACACAAACACAAATGGCAGCAGCTTGGGCGAAAACGCCCCCGCGAGGTCCATTTGCAGGAACGTCGGCGCGAGTGAGGGCGGCGCGGCGACCGGGGCCGAGGCCAATTGAAATTGCGTCATCAACTTCGACTCGGCCACGAGGGGCGTCGCGCTGATGGCTGCCGGCAAACCGGGCAAGATCAGTTTGAATGCCACGGCGAGCGCCGTGGCCGCCACCATGCCCCAGAGGATCGAGCCACGCAGCCGACGCGCGTGCAGGACCGCCGTGACCAGGAGCCCAAGGAAGAACACCAGCAGGTCCGGCGAGACGAAGTGCGGGTTCAGCTTCACAGCCGTGCCCGGGTCTTTCAGGACCAGGCCCGCGTTCTGCAGGCCGATGAACGCGATGAACAGCCCGATGCCGCCCGCGATCCCGTGCTTCAAACTCGGGCTGACCGCGTTGAAGATCAACTCGCGCACGCCCACCAATGACAGAACCAGGAACAACACGCCCGAGATGAAGACCGACCCCAGCGCGACCTGCCACGGATTGGCGAATCCGGCCGCCGCCGCCGCCGGGACCGCGGAAAAGACGAAGAAGAAATTCTCACCCATGCCGGGGGCCTGGGCGATGGGATAGCGCGCCAGCAACGCCATGAGCGCCGTGGCGAGCGCCGCCGAGAGACACGTCGCCGTCATCACCGCCCCGAAATCCATCCCCGTCTCCCGGCCAAACATCCGCCCGGACAACACCGCCGGCTGCACGACGATGATGTAGGCCATCGTCAGAAACGTCGTGAAACCCGCCAGCGCCTCCGTACGGACGGAGGTGTGATGCTCGGAAAGCCGAAAAAAACGGTCCAACATAGCCAACCAGCAGCGCGACGCCGAAATCCGCCCTCCGCCCGCCCCGCAGCCGCAGATCGCCACCGGTTGCCCGGCGCTATCGCCGAGTCTTGGCCTTCGCCCCAGGCTTGCGCGCAGGGGGTGCGGTCTTCCGGGATCGGATGGCTTTCAACTGCCCCCGCGCCGCGGCGAGTTGCGCCTGCGCCCTTTCCAGCTCGCGGTTCAGTTCCGCGCCGGACTGGCGGGCTACAGCCAATTCGCGCGCGTGGCGGCGAAGCTCAAGCTGGGTCACCACGTGCCGGGCCAACACCCGCAACGCCTGGCACTGGTCGGCGTTCAACTGGCGCGGCTTCCGATCAATCACGCACAAGGTCCCGAGCGCGTAGCCATCCGGCGTCACCAGCGGCGCCCCCGCGTAAAAGCGAATCTTCGGATCGGACGTGACCAAGGGGCTCTTCGCGAAACGCGCGTCGAGCGTGGCGTCCGGGATGATGAACAAGTCCTCCTGCAGAATCGCGTGGGCGCAGAAGGAAATGTCCCGGGCCGTTTCCGTCTGGCGCACCCCGATGCGCGCCTTGAACCATTGCCGGTTCTCATCCACCAGCGAGATCAAGGCGATCGGCGCGCCGCAAATACGCGCGGCCAGTTCGGTCAGATCATCGAACACCTCCTCCGGAACGGTGTCGAGCACGTCGTATTGCCAGAGGACCTTGAGTCGCTGTTTCTCGTTGTTGGGCACGGGCGCAGTCATGGTTGTGCGGCGGACTTCCATTGGCGGCATCCTACGGTTCCGGCGGGGCAAACCAAGCTTCTTTTGCAGTGGCTAACGAACGCGAAGGGATTCGGTCCTGATGTCACAGTGGATGAGGCATCCTGCCTGTTGTCCCAACCCTAACGCCAACCCGCACCGCCAACAGGCTGGAAGCGCCGTTCCACAACCCGGACTCCCGGCACCGAGTTGCGACCGGCGCGCATGGCGGTCGGCCCGGCTTACTTGACGCCCAGTTCGTTGCTGAGGAACGCCAGTTTGTCCGCCGCCTCATCAATGATCTTCGCCGTGGGCTTGCCGGCGCCGTGGCCGGCTTTTGTTTCGATGCGAATCAGCACCGGCGGTCCCCCGCTCGCCTGACAGGCCTGCAAGCGCGCCGCGAACTTGAAGCTGTGCGCCGGCACCACCCGGTCGTCATGATCCGCCGTCGTGATGAGAGTCGCGGGGTAACGGACACCGGCGCGCAGCGCGTGGAGCGGCGAGTAGGCAAACAACGCGGCGAATTCTTTCTCGTTGTCGGCGCACCCGTAGTCGCTGGTCCAAGCCCAGCCGATGGTGAACTTGTGGAAGCGCAACATGTCCATCACGCCCACCGCTGGCAGCGCCGCGCCGAACAACTCGGGCCGCTGGGTCATGCAGGCGCCGACGAGCAATCCGCCGTTGCTGCCGCCGGAGATCGCCAGCTTCTGCGGTGAGGTGTATTTGTTGGCCACCAGCCATTCCGCGGCGGCGATGAAGTCGTCGAACACGTTTTGCTTCCGGAGTCTCGTGCCGGCCTGATGCCATTCCTCGCCGTATTCGCCGCCGCCGCGCAAATTCGGCACGGCATAAACGCCGCCTTGTTCCATCCACACCAAATTCACCACGCTGAAACTGGGCGTGAGGCTGATGTTGAACCCGCCGTAGCCGTACAGCACCGTCGGGTTCTGGCCGTCCAGCGAAAGGCCCTTGCGATGCGTGATGAACATCGGCACGCGCGTGCCGTCCTTGCTCGTGTAAAAGACCTGCTTCGTCTCGTAATCGTCCGGGTTGAAATCCACTTTAGGCTCGCGCCAGATCGTGCTTTGGCCGGTCGTCAGGTCGTAACGATAGATCCGTCCCGGCACGGTGAAACCGGTGAAGGAGTAGAATGTCTCCGTGTCCGTCCGCTTCCCGCCGAAGCCGCCAGCGCTGCCAATGCCCGGCAACGCGACGTCGCGCTCGAAGCGGCCGTCCAGCGCGAACAGCTTGACCACGCTCCGTGCGTCTTTCAGGTAGGAGGCGACGAAACGGTTGCCCACCGTGCCCACGCCCGAAAGTGTATCTTCCGTCTGCGGGATCAGTTCCTTCCAGTTCTGACGTTCGGGCTTGGTCGTATCAATCGCGATCAGCCGGGCGCGCGGCGCGTCGAGGTCCGTCTTGAACCAGAACACCGGCCCGTCGTTGTCCACGAACGAAAAGTCCGCCTCGAACCCGGTCAGCAACTCGACCACTTGGGCCAGCGGATTCTGGAGGTCGAGATAGAACACGCAGTTCTTCGGGTCCGTGCCGCGCGTGACGGTGATAATCAGGTAGCGCCCGTCGTCGGTCACACTGCCCCCGAAGCCCCACTCCTTCTGGTCGGGCCGATGGTAGATGAGTTTGTCCTCCGACTGCGGCGTGCCCAGCTTGTGATAATACAGCTTCTGGAAGTAGTTCACCTTGGTCAGCGCCGATTTCGCGTCCGGCTCGTCGTAGCGGCTGTAGAAGAAACCCTTGCCGTCCTTCGTCCACGAGGCGCCGCTGAACTTCACCCACCGGATGTGGTCCGGCAGGTCCTGGCCAGTGCGCACGTCGCGGACTTTCCATTCCTGCCAATCGCTGCCCGCCGTGGCCAGGCCGTAGGCGAGCAGATTGCCATCTTCACTCACGGTCGCTCCGGACAATGCCACCGTGCCGTCCGGCGAGAGCGTGTTCGGGTCCAGTAACACGCGCGGCGCGGCCTCCAGCGACTCGGCCACGTAGAGCACAGATTGATTCTGCAGCCCATCGTTCTTGCTGAAGAAGTAGCGCCCGCCGCGCTTGGACGGGGCGCTGTAGCGCTCATAGTTCCAAAGCGCCGTCAATCGGTCGTGCAACGCCGCGCGTTGGGGAATGCGGTTCAGGTAGCCGAACGTGACCAGGTTCTGCGCCTGCACCCATTCCTGGGTTTCGCGAGCATTGTCGTCCTCCAGCCAGCGATATGGGTCCGCCACCGGAATGCCGTGATAGACATCCACCTGATGGACTTGCCGGGTCACCGGGTAGGGCGAAGCGGGAGGCGGCGGGGTGGTTGCGCAACCGACCACAAGGGCGATGATTGCGAGCGTAGAAATGAGTTTCAGCGAAATCATGGCGGAAACGATGCGGCGAACCACGCGGCACGTCAAAGGGAATTCCAAGTGCTGCCTCAGATAAACTCGCATGTCGCCGGAGGAATCTCCCAAGGATTCAAAGCGTTCAAGGATTCAACCGAGGCCATCCTTGGACGCTTCGAATCCCTGGAAGGGCACCGAAGGTCCATGGTATGAGCAAGTGTGGCTGCAACCAGAATCGAGAGGAAATTGCGCAGCACAACCCGTCTCCCGCGCACACAGGGAATCGCCCCCGTTCCGGTGAGGCCAAGCTTTGGTCGGACGGTAAGTCGTGATAGTCTGAAGTTCGTGAAACCTTTCCGGGCAAGGTGTCTTTGGCGATGCGCCACTCTGGTTGTTTGTGTGCTGATTGCACCCTGTGGATTCGGCACCGAGACAAACCAGGCAGTCTATGCCCGGGACGTGGAGTTTCTCCTGAGCGAACTGCCGCAACACGCCGGGCACTTCTTTCCCAGCAAGGGCATTGACTGGCGGGCCGTCTCCCACCAGTTCCGCGCCGAGGTCGCCGGCGTCAGCAACGACGTCCAGCACGTGAAGCTCTGCCAACGCCTGCTGGCACGGCTCAAGGATGGCCACGCTCGGCTGACCGACCTGAAGGTGCAGTTGCCCGATGAATCGCGCAATCGCCGTTGGGCCGGGCCGTGCGTTCATCTGCTCGTATGTGGCGAGCGGGTCTATGTGCGGCAGGCGTTCGGGCCGGCGGCGGAACGCGGCGTGAAGATCGGGCAGGAGGTGGCGCGCATTGATGGCCTGCCCGCGCGCGAGTGGCTTGCGCGTTGCGCGGCGGAGAAGTCCGATGACACCGGCTATTCGACCGCTCACCAGGCGCTCTATGCCGCCTGCCACTGGGGCCTGGGCGATTGGGCTGGGACGCCGATCACGTTTGAGTTACTGGACAGCGGGCGCACCAACCGCGTCACCCTGGAACGCAGCGGCGGCGCGAACTTCGTGCCGGTCGGTCCGATCTTCCCACCGAAGGACCCCAAGCGCCTGGGCCGCCAGTCCTACGGCAAGACGGCGAGCGGCTACGGCTACATCCATTTGCGCGATGTGCCGGGCAATTTGCCGGAGCAACTCGACACGATGCTCGAAGCCATCGGCGATGCGCCCGGCCTCATCCTCGACATGCGCGCCAACGGCGGCGGCGGGTGCGATCATGCCGCGGTGTTTGGCCGATTCGTCCCCGCCAACACGAATTGGGCGCGCTACCCGAGTGCCGGCAAGAAGCCGTTCGCCGGCCCAATGGTGGTGATCGTGGATGCCGGGACGCGGTCGGCGGGCGAAACCGTGGCAGGCATGTTCAAGGAAGACGGCCGGGCCTACATGATCGGCGATTCGCCCACCGCCGGCACGTCGTCGTCCAAGATCACGCTGCCGGTGCCGAGCGGTTTGTTCGCCGCCTACTTTTCCGTGCGGAGCAACATGGGACGCTTCAACAGCGGACGCGGCATTGAGGGCATTGGCGTGCCACCGAACGAGACGGTCGCCTACGATCCGGCGGAACTGGCGTGCGGCGTGGACACACAAATCCGCCGCGCCGAGGAATTGCTGAAGCGCGGACTGCCCCGGGACAAGGTGTCGTTCGAGACCAAGTCGTCCGGCGAAACACGCCAGTAGAGGCTCTGTGAGCCTTGCCCGGCGCTCGCTTCCTCCTGTCACCACTTGAACAACCCAGATGCGGCGACCCATGACTTGCGCGCGAGCGTTGCCGATCCCGATCGTCCGCAGCGTCCGCACCGGTTGTCAGCGCTGGTTTGACAGGTTAAGTGCGGGGCCCTAGTCTCCGTTCGTTCGTATGGGTTACACACATGTCACAGCCACGGTGACCAATCTGCAAAGGTCTCAGTCAGGTTACACGGCGTCTTTTCTGGTGGACACCGGCGCCATTGTATGCCTGGCACCCGGCGCTGAACTCAAGAAAGCAGGCATCGAAGCCGAAGGTCGCGAGGCGTATGAATTGGCCAACGGGACTCCGGTCGAATACGAGTATGGATTCGCGCGCCTCTCTTTCATGGGGTCAGACACCGTCACCAAGATCATTTTTGGCCCGGATGACGTCGAGCCTCTCTTGGGAGTCACGGCGCTCGAGAGTGTCGGCATCGGGGTGGATCCGGTTTCCCAAACCCTCAAGCGCTACACGGCACTGCCGTTGAAATGCCAGCGCGGGGCCGGGTCTTGAAACCTACCATCCGGCAAATTTCTTTGGCGGGCCGAGGTGGGCGATGAACCCGCCACCGGCTCGCAACGAAACCGACAACTTGCCATCAACGGGCGGGGGCAATTTGCTTTCGATCTGACAAGACGCGGAAGTGGTGCCGTCGCGATACAGCGTCAGTTCCTTGCCGGCCGTCCCGGCGAAGGACAGATCCAGCACCAGGTCGCGCGCTTCCGCGCGGCAGTTGAGCACCGCCAGATACCATTCCGCTCCCTTGCGGCGCGCAATGATGACCGTGTCGCCAATCTTCGAGCCGGGCAGGATGCGCGTCTCGTCCCAGGTCACGGGGACGGTGCGGATGAACTGGAGCAGCGGGTTGTCAAGGTAGGCTTCCGGGTTCTCCGGCCAACAGAGGAAGGGCGAACTAAACACGACCACAGCGGCCATCTGGAAAATCACGGTGGTGTTCTTCAAGAACCGGGGCTGAACATAGCCGGGGAGGAAATCCGCGTGACCGGCGGCCATGCGGGTGAAAGGCAGCGCGCCATAGTGAACCAGCGGCAGCGAATCCCACAACACATACTCCTGCTCACGAATGCCTTCGCGCGTGATCTCGTTCGGCCAAGTGCGCGCTTCGCCGGTCGGCTTGTTCGCGCCGTGGAAGTTGATCATGAGTTGATACTTGGCCGATCGTTGGAGCAGGTCCTCGTAGGCTTCGATCACCGCCTTGCTCTCTGAGTTGAAGAAATCAACTTTGACGCCCTTGACCCCGGCCTTCTGGCAGTTCTGGAATAACTCTTCGCGCGCCTCGATCGTTTTGAGTCCCGGACTGTCTTCGCGGCCCTCGGGGAAGGCGTGCCAGAGGAAGATGCCCACGTTGCGCTCGGCGGCGTAGCGGCAGAGCTCGGCGGTGCGGCCCCACAGGTCGCCGCTGTCCTTCAGCCAGCCCCATTTCTCGCTGCGCCAGCCGGCGTCCACCAACAAGTACTCGCAGCCGGTCGCGGCGCACAAGTCCACGAACCACTTTTGGCGGTGCCATTGGGCCCCGTCATTGCCAAAGACCATCCAAGTGCAAGGAGCCTTGCCGGGTTTGATCCAAGCGGTGTTGATGCCGTCGGGGAAAAGCTTCGGATCAGGCGGCTCGCAAAGCGCGGGGATCAGGTCGCTGTTCACCAGTCCGTCGAGGTCTTGGCTGAGCACGATGACCCGCCAGGGCGAGAGGATCGGCCCGTCGTGCGACCAACCTTGGGGATCGTCCTCAAAAGCCGCGCGGAATTTCGCATTCCCTTCCGGGCGCAACGTCAACCCGCTGTAGCGATACAGCGCCGCCTCGCTGATCAGCCCGAAGCCGCCGTCCGCGTACTCGATGGTCACCGGCGGCCCAAGATGCGTCGGGCGCTTCCGCTTTTCGATTTCCTCCTCCAGCGGTACGGCGTCCGCCCGGCAAGATCGGTAAACGCCCTCGTAATCGTCATTGTCGGTCTGAAACCAGATGGTGCTGTCCTTGGGTAACTGCCAGGTGGTGGATTCACCGGAAACCTGCCGTTTGCCGGCGCCGGGCACCCGGTAGCGAAAAGCCGCGCCGTCGTTGAAAACGCGCACCTCCAGTATCCAGTCCACGCCTGCGGCTCCGGAACGAATCGGGACTTCGCCGGCCTGACACTCATTCGTGGCCAGCGTTTTGTTGCCACGCCAAGGGAACGTCTCGGAGATGCGTCGCGTCCTGGCTTCGCCCGGTCGGGCGGCAGCGCCGAGATCGGTGTGGTCCACAATCACGCCGAGCAGCGCGGCTTCGAGCCTGGGCGTGCCACGGTCGGTCACACTGTATGCCAGATGCCCCGAACCGTTGGTTTGCAGGTGGAAGCAAATCTGGCCGTTGGGGCTGGACAATTCGAGCGCGCGGGCGCTGTGAGACAGGCACGCAAGCGCAATGAGAACCGGAAACATGAAACGCGGCATGGGCTTTCTATGGGGGCAGCGAACCGTTTCGTCAATGCTGAAGAAAATGGGTAAGCTGGTTAACCGTTGAACCGTAAAATCGTGCAACCGGCCCCACGATTCATTGCTTCAGGATTGAGCGGGCCGGACTGTCCACTCATTGAGTCCCTTCTCATCCTCGTTTGGCGCGGCGGCAACGTGGAGCAACTCCATCGCCTCGCCGATGAGGTAAAGCGACCCGGCAACCACCGTGAATGGCTCGGTTTCAACGCGGGCCAGCGCCTCGGCGAGGGAGGCGCAGGTTTCAACGGAGACATTCGGGTTCGTGCGGTGGCAGACTTCGCGCAGTTGGCCCGGTTGAGCACTACGCTCACTGTGAACCGGCACGCAGAGAATCCGCCCGGCCACCGGGGCGAGGATTTCACACATCAAGTCCCAGTCCTTGTCCGCCATGATGCCCAGGATGAACGCGGGCCGCGCCGCGGGGAAATGCTCGTCGAGCGCGGCGCGGAGGGAAATGACGCCGGCGGAATTGTGCGCGCCATCCAGCAGCACGCGCCGCGGCGAAAGTGGGACAGGCATCTGGCCTGTCACTGGGTGCGCCGCCTCTGCCATCCCGGCTTGGGAACCAGGTTGGAAGCCTGGGTCACTGGGGCCACGCACCTCCACCAATTGCAACCGCCCCGGCCAGCGAACCGCCGCCAGGCCCTCGCGGAGTTGCAGTTCATTCACCGGAATCTTCGGCGCGAGGGTGCGCACTGTGGCCAGCGCGACCGCCGCATTCATGCGCTGGTGCCAGCCGAGCAAGGGCAGCCGCAGGGTGTCGAGCGGCGGATGCTGCGTGTGGGCCGGCGTGACCAACGTAAGCGGGGCGCGCTGCTGGAGCGCGGTTTCCTGAATGACCGCCAGCGCCTGCGGCTCCTCCGCGCCAGTGATGACCGGCACGCCCGGCTTGATGATGCCGGCTTTCTCCGCCGCAATGCTGGCCAAGTCATGCCCCAGCCAGCGCTGGTGATCGAACTGGATGTTCGTGATGACGCTGGCCAGCGGCGTGACGATGTTCGTCGCGTCCAGCCGCCCCCCCAGACCGGTTTCCCAAATCACGAGGTCGCACTGCTGTTCGGCAAACCAGCGCAAAGCCATGACCGTGACAACCTCGAAGAACGTCGGGTGATGGTCCGTAGGAAACTCCTTGAGCAACGGCTGAAGCTCTTGGACGAGCCGGACGACCTCGGCCTCGGCCAGCGGCCGCCGGTTCACCTGGATGCGTTCGCCGAACGCCACGAGATGCGGCGACGTGTAAAGCCCCACGCGCAATCCCGCCGAGCGGTAGATGCTCTCCAGCATGGCGCACGTCGAACCCTTGCCATTCGTCCCGGCGACGTGGATGAACCGAAGTTGGTTCTGTGGATTCCCCGCCAGCGCGGCGAGCTTGAACGTGTTCTCCAACCCGAACTTCGCGCCGAAGAGGCGGAGGCCGTAAAGGAACTGGATGGAGTCGGTGTAGGTCATCGCTCTGCGGCGAAGGACGCCTGCCAGTCGTGCGCTTGGAGGGATTGAGGGAATTCGCGAGGGGTCGTCACGTCAACAGCGCTCGGAAGCCGGCTTGCTCGAAATGGTGGTCCCCCGTCAGCGCATCGGTCAGTCCTTCGGCTCGCATTGCCAGAAACGAGAGACAATCCGTCAAGGACCACGCCTTGTCCGCGCGCTGTTCAAACAGGTCAACGCCGCGTTGAAAGAGAGCGGTGTCGGCAGGGACAATTCGGACGCGCGGATGGTTGACCAGCGTGCGGTAGAGTGCCACGAAGTCAACTCGGTCTTTCGGATGAGAATAGGCGTCGCCGAATTCCGCCAGCACCCATTCCGTGGTGACCAGGTGAAGATCGGTGTCACGCGAAAACTCGACGGCTTGTGTGTGGCGCGCTTCGCGCGTGTCGAGCAGGGCGAGGAAGTAGAACGTGTCGGCGAACGCCGTCTTCATTTCCGAGGTTCGCCGCGCAGATGGTGTCCGTGGTTCAACGCGTAGTCCCTGGGCAGGTGCGGACGCGGCTTGGCGAGTTTCTCCACCAAGGCGGCCAACGGGTCGGCGACGGCCTCGTTCTCCAGCGTCTCGATTCTAACGGCCGCGCCTTCGGGCAAGGTCGTGCCCGGCGGCAACACCACCGCGCCATTCACGATTCTACCGGTTATGCTCATGGCCGTTACCTAGCTGGAAACGCTGGCAAAAGCAAGCTGTTCACCAGCCTCAGCGTGGCGGCTCGACGGTTACGGCCAGATCGCTTCCTCAAAGAACAAACTCCGGCATGGCCATCAGGCTTTCGGCTTTCAGGCGGCGTTCTTCCTCGGTGGGTGGAAACAGCCGAAGAGCTTCATCGTTCAGCCGGACAGCTTCGTCGAATGTCATTCCGGGCTTTGCGCGATCATTGAACCAAGCGGCTCGCTTCTTCTCTGTGTCTGGTTGTCCGAATTCCACCATGGCCCCTCACCCCGCCTTCTGGTGCAGCCGTGCGTGCGCCGCGGCGATGAAGCCTTTGAACAGCGGATGCGGCTGGTGCGGTTTGCTCAGGAACTCCGGGTGGAACTGGCTGGCCACGTAGAACGGATGGTCGGCCAGTTCAATGACCTCGACCAATCTGCCATCCGGCGACAGGCCACTGAAGACGAATCCAGCCTCCTGAAACCGCTCGCGGTAGGTGTTGTTGAATTCGAAGCGATGCCGGTGACGTTCGTTGATCACAAACGCGCCGTAGAGTTGCGCCGCCTTGCTGCCCACGGCGAGCTGGCAGGGCTGCGCGCCCAACCGCATCGTGCCGCCCTTTTTCGTGATCTCCTTCTGCGCATCCAGCATGGCGATCACTGGATGCGGCGTGTCGAGATCGAACTCGGTGGAATGCGCCTGCTCCAGCT
Source organism: uncultured Verrucomicrobiota bacterium (assembly GCA_964548925.1). Classification (GTDB taxonomy): domain Bacteria; phylum Verrucomicrobiota; class Verrucomicrobiia; order Limisphaerales; family MWDV01; genus MWDV01. The sequence goes on from CAZJTM010000051.1 coordinate 24,941, forward strand.
TCAACACGTTGCGCGCAAACTCGATGGTCGCGATTTGCATCCCCAGACACAGGCCGAGATAGGGCAGCTTGTGTTCGCGGGCATACCGGGCCGCCTGAATCTTGCCCTCGATGCCCCGCTCGCCAAAGCCGCCGGGCACAAGAATGCCGCCCAGGCCCTTCAGCACTTTCTCGGCCCCCTCCTTCTCGATCTCTTCGGATTCGACCCGCACGATTTCCACCCCGCAATCGTTGGCAATCCCACCGTGGCTGATGGCTTCATAAACCGATTTGTAGGCGTCTTGCAGGCCGATGTACTTGCCGACGACGCCGATGCGGACCCGATGCTGCGGCGCGATGAGCTTGCGGAGAATGTCCTGCCAGTGCTCCATCTTCGCGGGGAGCGCGTCCAGGTGCAATGTGCGGCAGACGATCTCGTCGGCGCGCTCGCGCTGGAGCATGAGCGGCACCTCGTAGATCGAGTGGTCCACGTCCTTTTCCTCAATCACGGCCTCGACGGGCACGTTGCAAAACAGCGAGATCTTGCCGCGAAGGTCCTTCTCCAGCGGGCGTTCGCAGCGGCAGACAACGAGGTGCGGCGCGATGCCGATCTCACGCAGTTTCGCCACCGATTGTTGCGTGGGCTTGGTCTTGAGCTCGCCGGCCGCTTTGATGAAGGGCACGAACGTGACGTGGATGAAACAGGTGTTGCCCGGGCCGGCGTCGAGCGCGAACTCGCGAATGGCCTCAAGGAACGGCAGCCCCTCGATGTCGCCCGTCGTGCCGCCGATCTCGGTGATGACGATGTCGGCCTTGGATTCTTCCGCCACGTCGTGGATGCGCTGCTGGATTTCGGCCGTGACGTGCGGGATGACCTGGACCGTTTTGCCGAGGTAATCGCCGCGCCGTTCCTTCTCGATGACGTTGAGGTAAACGCGCCCGCTGGTCAGGTTGTTCAGCTTGGTCAGCTTCGTGTGGGTGAACCGCTCGTAGTGGCCGAGGTCGAGGTCGGTTTCCGTGCCGTCGTCGAGCACATACACCTCGCCGTGCTGGAACGGGCTCATCGTGCCCGGGTCCACGTTCAGGTAGGGATCGAACTTCTGGAGCGCGACCTTGAAGCCGCGGTTTTCGAGGAGGGTGCCGAGGGAAGCGGCGGTGAGGCCCTTGCCCAGGGAACTCACGACGCCGCCGGTGACAAAGATGTATTTCATGGGGAATGACGAATGGGGAATGACGAATGACAAATGACGAATGACGAAAGAAGCTCAAATGACGAATCAAAACGGCTCCAGCGGGACTGACTTTGGGTTTCGAGCTTCGTCATTGATTTGTCATTCGTCATTCGTCATTTTCCAGCTCTCAACAACGCTTCCACCCGCGCCACGTCCGCCGGCACATCCACACCCACGCTGTCGTAATCCACTTTCACGACAGCGATGGCGATGCCGTTTTCCAGCGCCCGCAACTGCTCCAGCTTCTCGGCGGCTTCCAGCGACGACACCGGGAACTTGACCAACCGCAGCAACGTCTCGCGCCGGTAACCGTAAATGCCCAAGTGTTTCAAAAACGGAAACGCCGCCAACTGATCCTTCGCCGAACGGTTGGCGGCCTCGCGCAAATACGGAATCGTGCGCCGCGAGAAATATAGGGCGCGGCCCAGGGCGTCGGCAACGACTTTCACGACGTTGGGATTGTCGTACTCCTCAACGCTGCGGATCGTTGTGGCGGCGGTGGACATTTCGCTGCGGGCCAGAGCCTCGGCCACGGCGTCAATTACCGCCGGATCAATCAACGGTTCGTCGCCCTGGATGTTTACCACCGCATCGCACTCGCACCGCGCCGCGACTTCCGCGATGCGGTCCGAACCGCTCGGATGATCGGCGCGCGTCAGCTCCACGCGGCAGAAGGCCCTCGCCACCGCGGCAATGCGCGCATCGTCCGTGGCCACGATCACTTCGCTCAACAACTTCGCCTTCCGGCATTGCTCGACGACACGCTGGATCAGCGGTTTGCCCGCAATGAGGTGCAGCGGTTTTCCCGGAAACCGGGTTGAGGCGTAGCGGGCCGGAATGATGCCGTGAATCTTCACGGGCGCTGATTAAGCCATGATTCGGGCGCGGATGAAACACTGAATTCGTGGGACCTGGCAAAACCGCGAAGCTTGGAAGCGATCGGCGCTGTCGCCAGGGTCACTCCTGCGCATAGCGCCAGACCCAGTCGCCGGTAGGTCTGGAGAGAGTGGTGAACCTACGCGGGTCAGGTTCGCCGCCATCGTCCTTTTCGTTCCAGCCGACGGAAAACAGAAGGAAACCGCCCGTGTCCGTCCGGCGATAATGCAGGGACTCACCGTTGATGACATCGCGAGGGATGTTCTGGACGAACGTCGGCGTGAGGGAGTCGAGTGATTCGGGAAGACTGCCGTTGGCCCGGCGGAAGCGCTCCAAGGCACACGCCAACCTTGCCAAATCAACGGACGTTTGCGCGCGTGCGCAAGCGATAGTCTCTCGTTCGAGTGAGGAAAGGCCCATGGCGGCCAGCAAGTTGCCCGGCGACCAGCTTCCGCGGCGCACCTGTCCCGCGACTTCCTCGAAACGCCGAGCGATACTGGGCGACAGGATTCTCTGGCTCAACTCAGGGCTGTTCGGGAGCGCCGCTTGGTAGCAGCGCGCGAGAGCCGCCTTGTTCAGATCAAACCAGCCGTTCGGCGCGAGGCGGTAAGCCAGAGTGGGCCAGAATATCGGGTCACCGCACATGCAGTTGATGGAGTTGGCCATTCGCTCATCGCGTAAGTGGTCAACCACCTTCAGATGCCAGGCCAATTCTGATCGCAGAACGACGCTGTAGTCACGCACTGCATCGAAGCCCGCGAGTTCGCGCTCCAGCGCCAGCAGTTGATCCTCCGACCATTGCCGTCGCGCCAGTCCTTCCCAAATGGGTTGGATGGCATGCTCGACGATCACCAGTCGCGCCTTCAGCGACCAGACGAGCGGCTCGCCGCGGGTGGAATCCGCCAGATGGAACATGAGCCGGACATCCGCCAGCGCGCCTTGGGGCTGCTCGCTGGCCAGTTCAGCGACCGCGCGCAACCGCAAGACCAAGGCGACGTCTTTCAGCGACTCATAATGTGGCAGGACCATCGTCGTCGGATTGCTCGCCGAGTATTCCAGCGGAAACCGCGAATACCGCAGCCCGCTGGCCTGGCGCAGTTCTTCGATGGCAGAGTCGTACTTGCTCAGAGCCAGTAGCACATCGGCGGCGGGCGATTGCGGCTTCGCGGCAACCGGAAACTCATTCGTGACGGGTGGCCTCTTTCCATCCCCATTGATTCCATACCTCCTGGCAAATGCCCTGAGGATCTCATCCTGATCTCCTGTGTTGCTGGTAGTCGCCGCCGCGCGGTAATGGTCCTGCCACGCTTTCAAATCGGTGAATCGGGCTTTCTGCCATGAGCCGAAATCCAAATTGGTGCCGTAATCCACTCCATGACGGTAGATGTCCATCTCCAGCCGGTTCACCACCTTGGTGTTCTCCGGCTCGATGCGATGCCCCGTCCGGTCCAGAACGTGGCCGTAACAACTCGCGACGATCGGCGTCAGGGCGAAGTTCTGATCGTCCGGAACCGGCGGCGGGATGAAGTTGGCGAAATCAAACCGTTCGCCCTTGGCTTCCCAATCGCGTTTGAGTGCTTCCCAAGCGCGCCTGCCGCGCCAGTTTTCCACCAGGTGAAGTAACGCGAAGAGAACGAGGCAGACCGCGCCGGCGATGAACGCACGCTTGAGGTTCCGCCAGCAGAATAGCCGGCACAGCGCCGGACGCAGCCATCGAAATCTGGCAGTGACGTCAATCTTCACGGTCGTTTCTCATACACGTTGACTGGTGGCATTGCACGGAAGAACCGCGGGGGCAACGTCGCCCAGCCTTCCCAACCGCCGCGTCCTGTCGAGGCTCTGTCAAAACCCCGTGGCAGCGGACGTGAGTCCGCTCCATCGTCCAGGCAGACAGAGCGGATTCACGTCCGCTGCTATGGTCTTGAAGGAAGCATTGCTGCAACGTGATTCCATCGGGACCTGACCGCGAGTATTCCATGCCGACGGGACACGGCCGCGACCCGAACCTCACGCTGTGCCAGCCCAGTGCGCCTCGACAAAGCGAGCTGCCGGGACTCGTCTCCAAATTCCCCGCCGAAATGTAATTTGCGGCGCCGCAGACTTCCCTTACTCTCGCGCGCATGGCTCTGCTGGAAGTGCAACGCCTGTCAAAGGCCTACGGCGCGGTGTGCGCGGTGGACTCGGTCAGCTTCGCGGTGCGGCCGGGCGAACTCTACGGCCTGCTCGGGCCGAACGGCGCGGGCAAGACCACCACCATCTCCATCATTTCCGGTTTGCTCAAGCCGGATGCCGGCGAAGTGACCGTGGCCGGCAACCCCTTTTGGTCCAATCCGCAGGCGGCCAAGCGCATCATGGGCGTGGTGCCGCAGGAACTGGCGCTCTACGAGGAATTGAGCGGACGCGAGAATCTGGAGTTCTGGGGGCGCATGGCGGGCTTGAGCGCCGGCGAGGCGAAATCGCGCGCCACCGAACTCCTGCAAGCGTTGGCGCTGACCGACCGGGCCAACGACGCCGTGAAGCAGTACTCGGGCGGCATGAAACGGCGGATCAACCTCGGTTGCGCACTGCTCCATCATCCGAAACTCCTGCTGCTCGATGAACCTACGGTCGGCATTGACCCGCAGGCGCGCATGAACATCCTCGAATTCATTCGCGGTCTCCGCGCTTCCGGCACGGCGATCCTCTACACCACGCATTATCTCGAGGAGGCGGAGATGTTGTGTGATCGCATCGGCATCATTGACCACGGGCGATTGTTGGCGGAAGGCACCCTGAGCCAGTTGCAGGAACGACTGGGGGGTGACCGTCTCTTTGTTGTGGAAGCCAACTTCAAGACTTCCACCCCCGACACCTGGCCCGGGTTCCACGACCGTTTTCGTGTCATCCAGAAGTCCGAGCGCCAGCTCGTCGTGGCGGCGATTGGCGCACGGGACCCGTCGGAATGCCTCAAAGAACTGCTTGGGCTGCCGGTGCGGGTGGAGAACGTCACCCTCAAACGCCCGAGTTTGAATGATGTGTTCCTCCAGCTTACGGGGCGGGAGTTGCGGGAATGACCATGCTGCGCGTCCTCCTTGCCAAAGACCTCCGCCGCGCGTGGCGCAATCCGCTCCCGTGGCTCGTCAACCTGGCCGTGCCCCTGTGCATCACGGCGCTCATCGGACTGGCGTTCGGCGGCAAGTCCGACAGCGGCGGGCTCGGGCGCATCCGGTTCGCCGTCGTGGACGAGGACGACTCCTTGCTCACGCAGTTTCTCCGCGGCGCGGTGAACCAGGGCGAGGGGGCGAAAACGCTTGAGCCGGTGTTTGCGGATCGCGAAGCCGCGTTGCGCCAGATTCACGACAACAAGCTCGCCGCCGTGCTGATCATCCCCACGAACTTCACGCGCGGTTATCTCACCGGCAGTCAGCGCGTGAGCCTGGAGTTGATCAAGAACCCCGCGCAGTCCATCCACCCTGCCGTGTTGGAAGAAGGCTTGGGCGCGGTCGTCACGGCACTGAACGCCATCGCGCGCAACTTCCAGTCCGAGTTCCCCGACTGGCAGGCGGTGATCGAGGGCAAAGGCGACTACAAGGACGTCGCTCGCTTGATTGAGCGCGCGGGCGACAAATTTCAGGCCGCGAAAGGCTACCTGAATCCGCCGCTGGTCACCTACACCAAGGAAGAAAGCGAGGACTCCCGCGCGGGCGCAAGCTCACTGGTCGCCGGGGCCAAAGGCGGCAAGTCCAAGAGCGAGCCGACGGTGAACATCTTCGGTTACCTGCTGGCCGGGATGGCCGCGATGTTCCTGCTGTTCATCGCCAGCAATGGCCTCAGCGATCTGCATCGCGAGGCGAGTCAGCATACGTTCGCGCGGTATCACACGTTGCGTCACCCGCTCATGCCCTTCGTGGCGGGCAAGGTGTTGTTTGCCATGGTGCTGCTGCTGTTGAGCAGTGTGATCATGCTGGGTGGCGGCGCGCTGGCGTTTCGCATCCAGTGGCAGCATCCCCTCGCACTGGCCGCTCTGACGATGGGTTACGCCGGGTTCGCTGCCGGGCTCATGGCGGTGCTGACGGCCGTGGTGGCGGACGAGCGCTCGGTGAACGTGCTCAGCAACATCACCGGCATGGCACTGGCGCTGGCGGGTGGGTGCGCCTTCCCGCCCCAGCAACTCCCGGCGTTTCTGCGCGACCACGTCACCCCCTGGCTGCCGACGTTCTGGTACTCCGAAACCGTGCGAATCCTGCAGTTCGGGAACACGCCCGCGCCGTGGGTGCTTGTGACCCTCAAGCTGGCGGTCCTGAGCACTCTGCTGATTGCGGTCGCGGGATTCCTGTTCCGCCGTCGCTTCCGGAAAGGACTGCGCGCATGAATGCCAACCTGCTGCCGTGCGTCCCGCCGGCGGAACCGATTTTTTCTTGTGCGAATGGAGCTGCCGGCCGTACGCCCGGCAACACGTTCCCGGAGACCGCATCAAGGTGAACACC
>CAZJTM010000052.1:0-31324 GCA_964548925.1 uncultured Verrucomicrobiota bacterium
GAAAAATTAAAAAACCGCTCGCCGGATTACCTCAGAGGTGAGCTGAATGACTGCGGCCGCGCCGGGTTCTTACGGAGCAAGTAGCCGATGTCCGTGGCCGGGTAGTGCGTTGTCGTCAGCGTGAGCAGCATGGAGTCATGCTTAACCAGGTCCGGATTGAGCTTACAACCTCCCTCGTCGCGTTCATGAGCAACCGATGTTCACACTGCGAGCGCGAATCTCATGGCCACGCCGATTTCAACTCGTGGACTTGCAGCGCGGTGAGGTTCGCGTCGCCGCCTTTGGTTTTAATTGCCAGTGCAAGGTCGTCGGCTTTCGGTTGGAAAGGCATGGGCACGTAAGTCAGCCCATCACTGGCGAAGACCTCCAGGCACGTCCGATCGCAGAATATCGTGAGGCACTGCTTGCCGCCTCGCAACGGAGCGGGCGCGCGGTGGTTGTTGACGATGAGTTCCTGCGTCTTTGCATCATAGGTGATTGTTGCGCCACGCACGGTGAAAGAGACTTCGCTCGCGGCGCCTGGCTCGAACTCCGCACGAAGCTCGATCAGTTCAGCCTTCACGTGGGCAAGCGGATTGGCGCTGTCGGGCTTCAAGGTTGTCGCGCCCAGATCGTGCGACTTCACGCGGAGCGACGCGAGTTCCTTTACCGGCGTCCACGTCAAACGCGGGCCGTCGGGCGTGCTCTTGAGTTTGAGTTCGAGCGGGATGCTCATGGACTGGTTGAACGGCATCCCCTTGGTCTCGGTCCTTAGCCAGCCGATCTGGACGCGCCGCCCATCACTTACCGGGAGGTCACTGAAGGTCTGCGCCGCATAGAAGGCATCTGCGCCTCCCCAGCCGCGATGGCCCGGGAGCTTCGGCGTCTCGGGCGTGAACGTCGTGCCGTCGAACGTGCCGACCATGTATTCGCTGCTGGCGGCAGTGAGCACCCACTTCTTCCGCGCGGCATCCCCGTCCACGGGCAACTCGAAGAAGTCCGGGCACTCGAAGAAGCCGTCCACCTTGCTCATCTGCGTCCAGTCTTTGAGATTCGATGAACTCAGGAAGTGGATGGTGTGAACCCCGTTGGTTTCGACGTAGAGCGTCATCACCCACTTCTTCGTGGGTTCGTGCCAAATCACTTTCGGGTCGCGGTTGCCGGGGGTGATTTGGTTTAGGACCGGATTCCCGCTGAATTTGGTGTAATTCCGGCCATTGGTGCTGGAGGCGAGGCACTGCGAAAAGGTGCGTCCTGCGGCCGTGTAGATGAGCACTTGCGCGGGCTGCCCTGGCTTGCCCAGGCCGCTTGTGTTTGCCCAATCCACGACGGCGCTGCCGCTCCAGATGGCGCCAAGATCGTCCGGCGTGATCGCCTCAGCGAGTTCCTGCCAATGCACCAGGTCGCGGCTGACCGCGTGGCCCCAGTATTTGACGCCCGAGTCCCAACCCAGAGGCGTGTGTTGAAAGAACAGGTGGTACTCGCCCTTGCAGTAGCTCAAGCCATTGGGATCATTGAGCCAGCCGCGGCGCGCCGAAAAATGAAACTGCCCGCGCAACGGCTCGCGGTAGAGGTCCTCCGTGCCCTTGATCGAATCGCTCTGCTCCATCGAACTGAGCGCCGCCGAATCCTCGGGCAACTTGTCCACCTGCAGGGTCACGGTCTGGCCGCGCCACGCGGCCACGTCCAGGAACGCCCACCAATCCGGACTGTCGTTGGCCAGTTCGACCTCGTCCCTTAGCTCGAAGCGATTGTTCACCAGGACCGTGACAATGCGCTTGGGTGCGCCGTTCTTGATCGGGATGTTCAAGTATCGCCTCTCGATCTTGAACTCGCGTTTTGCGTCTGTGAGCAGGCCGGGCGGCTTGTGGTCGGTCTGCATGATGTGGTCCACGTTGATGTGACCCCAGCCGCCGGTGGCGTGGTCCACGATTTGGATCACGGCGGTCTTGCCCGCGAACTCGCCCACGTCCCACCACGCCGGCGCGAGGGCTTCGCTGCCGCCGGGTTTGTCATTCGGCCCAGTGGCTTTCCGCACGACCTGTCCGTCCACCAGCAAGTTCATGCAGGTCTTTTCCCAGTCCTTGCCGCCGCCGATGAGGAAACCGATGTAGCGCCGCTCGATCTTGAACTCCGGCGACGTGAGCGTGCCCGTGCTTCCGTCGCCTTTGAAGAACGAATTCACCAACCCCTGGCCCTTGAAGCCGTCCACGCGCATCTGGTTCGGCAACGTGCCGCGCGCCGGACCAGAGCCAAAAGCTTCGCCGGTAGATTTCCAGTTGCCGTAGTTCGTGTTCTCGAAGTCGGCAATGAGGATGTCGTCTGCTGCGGATGCTGTTGTGGCTGCAAACAGGATTGCCGCAGCAATGGCCAGCGTGAATGAGAAGGATAGGAGCGATTTGTCGAGGATTGCGTTCATGAGGGTTGAATCTGGTCGGGGATTCTTTCCGTTTACAGCGGTGGGAGCAACACCGTTCCCACAGAGCGGCCCGGAAGCGTGATGGCCGCAGCACTCTGCTGGCTCCGTTTCAAGTTGGTTTCGCTGGACGTCACATAAACTTCGACCTTCTCGGCGAAGCCCAGGTCACAGCCCGTTTCCTCTCGGGAAAGGTTGACGAGCACGGCGACCTTCTTCCCATCCCCGCTCGCGTAGGCCGAAGCCAACAGGCCGTTTTCGTAAGATTGTGCCGGCGTGACCTCGCACTTGATGCGGACCATTCCCGGGCGCACGAAACGGGAGTAGTTGCCCAGCGTCCAGAGTAGTTTGCTCTCCCGCACCACGCCATTGGTCATCAGGCTGACGGTCCTCGGCCCCATCCGTCCGGTGTCACCTTGTGAGCCATCGTCGAGATAGACAAGGCCGTCCTTGTAGTCCACCTGCGAAACGGCGGTCCACCACTGCCAGGAGCGCGCGTGGGCGAGGGTGAGGTCGTGATGAATGATGCGGGCGACAAACAGGGCGGTGTTCATGCCGAGGTCACGCCGGTTGCCGCCACGGATTTCATCGTTTTGCTCCAAGATGCAATACTCGCTTTGCCAGTAACCCAAGGTGGGATTGGCGGCCAAAAGCGCCTCACGCAACGCGCGCCGGTTTTCGACCTGCTGGTTCAACGGCCAGACCGAAAAGTAGCTGTGCGCCGAGATGATGGGCGCGACGTTGGGCAGATCGCCGATGAAGCCGGGTGACGCCGGGCTGAAGAAAAACCGCGCCTGATCATCACGACCGTCGTTGTCCACCTTCTTGGCAACGTGTCCAATCGTGCCCGCTTCGCCGATGACCAACTGCGTGGTTAGTTTGCGCCGGGACAACTCGGTGGCGAGATGACGGATCAGCGTGTGCAGGTCGGTGTTCAACGCGGGCGTGCCTTCCTGCTTGGGCTCGTCCCAATTCCATTGCGGCTCGTTGAACGGACTCAGGTAATCGAAAGGGAGTCCCTCCTTCTCAAAGTGCTCGATCACGTCCACTAGAAAGGCCGCGTAGTCGTCGAACGCATCGGGCTTGAGGTTCAGGCCGGTCTGGCCTTTCGTGGCGTAACCCTTGCCGTTGCGGCTGAGATGGACCGGGGGAGCGTTGGGGAAGGCGAGAAACTTCTCGACGCCGCGGCGGCGGGCGGCTTGGAGAAACCACCGCTGGCCGGCCTGCTTACACCAGTTGTACGTGCCGTTGGTGTTCTGGAAGCACTCGGCGCGGCGCCACGGATTGCGGATGCCCGAGCCGTCTCCCTGCTCGGCCGTGCCGGCGCCGATGTTGAATCGCCAAAGCGAGAGTCCGATGCCTTTCGGATTCCCCTGTGCGTCCGCCTCGCGGCTGAACAGCAGGTCCGCGATCCGCTCGCGCTTCTCCAACGGCCAGTGCTCGCCGACAAACTGGCACTGCCACGCGTCCGACGTGCCAAAGCCGTCCATCGTCTGGTAGCGGACGGCCGAGTCCAGTTCAATCCGCATGGAGGCGGCCTGGGGCGCGACCCTGACCGCCATCAGGAAAAGCGCCACTCCCGCGAGGGCCGGAAGATGAAATCGAGGCGCGGTGTCAGTGCTCACGGCAACGGGCGCGGCTTGAGTTTGCCCGCAACGAAAACGCGGTAGTCCTTGATGCGACCGCCCACGCCTTCATTGCCCTGGCGCGGGGTGTAGCGGAAACCGCCGATGGTCTCCGACTTGCCGAGATCAATGATCAGGCTGTGCGGGTGGTTGGGTGACGCGCTGCCCCATTGGGTGTGCCAGAAGTTCGCCGTCTGGCCGTCAATCGCGTTGCCGGCGCTGCCGTCTTCCTTCTCCGTTTCCTCGCTGTCCACGCTGGCGATCGTCCAACCGGTCGCGCTGAGCGGATTGCCGTCGGCGCCGAGCAAGACAAGTTCGGCGACGGCGGCGTAGGGTTTGCCGTCGTGGGCGTTGAGCGATTCGAGGGCAAAGTAACGGCCCTTGACCAGCGCCGGGAACTTGATCTCTTGCACGGCGGCGCCCGAGGCGAAGCTGCCGGTAAAGGCGGGTTGCGGAGCGTCCACGTCGAGCACCGGCTTCTTGGCCTTCCGCGCAAAATCGAGTTCGGGGCGAAGCTGGTCGAGGATCGGCGACTCCAGCGCGGCGATGACCGGCTTCTCCGGCCCGAGCAAGTCGAGGATCATGATCTCGTTCTCGCCCGCCTTCAGCCACGGGCCCGGCACATACATGGTTTGCTGCGGGCCGATGTTCCAGTAGCGGCCCAAGTGGTGGCCGTTCACCCACGCATAGCCCTTGCCCCAAGGGCGCATGTCCAGGAAGCAATCGCCGGGTTGGGCAACGTTCACGCGGACGCGATAGACCGCCGGGCCAGTTGGCTTGGCGGCGGTGAACTTGAGTCCATCGAGCATCTTGCCATCGTAAGGCAGGTTGAAGATCTGCCAACCCTTCAACTCCATGCTCGCGAGTGTCACCGGACCGTGGATGCCTTTGCGGTCATGCACCTCGGGCCCGAAATTCACGCGGCCCATCGCTTCGACGAGGATATCCAGCGTGGCCTCGGCCTTGCGCTCGGGGACGGCGACCTTGAAGGTGCGGCTCCGGCGATCCGTGAACCCGATGCGCTCACCGTTCAGGAAGAGCTGTGCGATGTCGTGAATGGCTTTCGCCTCCAACGTCGCAGCCGGGCCGGCAGGCAGCTTTGTGCGATAAACGATGCAGCCGAAGTCCTGGTCGTAGTGCTCGAAGTTGCGCGGTTGTTCGTCCACGCGGGGCGTAGGCAGGTTGGCGAAGAGTGGCGCAAATTCCTTCACCTCGACGGGCGCGAGGCGGATGAGCGGATTCTTCGCCGGCGGTTCGGGGATGCTTTCGCCGGGCAGCAGATACTTCGCGAAGAGGTCGCGGGTCTTGAAAAACTTGTCGGTCGTCCAACCGGCTTCGCTGATCGGCGCGTCGTAGTCGTAGCTGGAGGTGTCCGGTTTGAAGGGCCGGTCCGCGCCGGTCCAGAAGCCGAAGGTCGTCCCGCCATGCGCCATGTAGATGCTGAAGGACGCGCCCGCCTGGAGCATGTATTCCAGGTCTTTGAGATACTGGTCGGTCTTGCCGAGGTGATGCGGCGCGCCCCAAGTGTCGAACCAGCCCGGATAAAACTCGCCGCACATGAGCGGTCCTTGCGGCAGGATTTCGCGCAACGCCTTGAAGCCGCCCGCCGGATCGCTGCCGAAGTTCACCACCGGAAAGAGGTCCGCGCGATAGCCCTTCTTCAGCGCGTAGGGCGGATTGCACGCGAAGAGCGGCACGTCGAAACCGCCGTCCAGCAGCGCCTGCCGCATCTCGCCCATGTAGGCCGCGTCGTCGCTGTAGAAGCCGTATTCGTTCTCGACCTGCACCATGAGGATCGGGCCGCCGCGGGTGATCTGTTGCGAGCCGAGCACGCGCCCGACTTCCTTGAGGTAACGGCGCGTGGCCTCAATGAAGCGCGGGTCGCGCGTGCGGAGCTTGATGTCCTCGTGCTTGAGCAACCACCACGGCAGGCCGCCCATTTCCCACTCGGCGCAGGCGTATGGCCCGGGCCGCAGCACGACCCACAGGCCGGCTTCCTGGGCGAGGCGACAGAACTCCGCGGCGTCCGCTTGGCCTGACCAGTTGAACTCGCCCGGGCGCGGCTCGTGCATGTTCCAGAACAGGTAGGCGCAAACCGTGTTCAGGCCCATCGCCTTCGCCATTTGCAGGCGGTGCTTCCAATACTCCTTCGGCACGCGCGGCGCGTGGACTTCACCGCAGCGGATCTGGAAGCGCTGCCCGTCGAGCAGGAAGTCGTTCGTGCCAATGGCGAAGGTGTGTTTGGCTTGGGCGAAGGTGCTGAGCGGCAACAAGGCCGTAGCGGCGAGAACGAAGAACAAGCGTTTCATTGTGCGATTTGCGCGATAGCAGATTTGAGGGATTGCTTAGTTCATGAGAATCAGCTTACCGACGACCGTCAGAAAAAGGTGCTTGTTGCGAGTCTCCGGAAGGAGTCTCCGCAGGTGTGGGAGACTGCCGGTACGGAGGGTGGTTGGGTGTAGCGGATTGCGCGGCACTATGCTTCTGACTGCGGAAACGAAACACTGCGACACCGACGGGCAGGAGAGCGCTGACGAAAGCAAACTGTAACGAATTCGGAAGGCGCGCCTCTCGACCAATCCCACCACCCCAAAAGAACCACCAAACCGCATAAGCCAACAGAGCTTGAACACCGCATACGTAGAAAGCCAGTGCTGGAAATCTCCGAGGTGCGAGTAAGACCAGTGCAGACGTCCACAATGGGGATCCAAGGAAGACGACAGTTAAGAAAATCAGAAAGAGCGTTCTCATGGTACTCCCCGTCAAACCAACTACTTCACCTCGGGCATCGTCCAGCGATCCTGCCATCCGATCGCCGGTTTGCCATCGGCCTCGAATTCGATCGGCAACCAGACATAACGCGAGTCTGCCAGATTCCATTGTTTCCACCGATCAAACAGCGCGATGAACGTGTCCTTCTTGCCTTGGATCGGCAAGACGAACGTGCTCTGACAGAAAAACGTCTTATCCGCGTCCGCGCCGCGACACGGATTGCCGAGTTCCGTCCACGGGCCAAAGATGTTGTCCGCCACGGCCGACCGCGCCGCGTTCGGCGCCCAGCCGGTGCAGCCCGAACCGAAGAGGTAATACTTGCCCGCTCGCTTGAACACCGCCGGGGCTTCCATCGAACGGCCGATGAAGATGCGGGCATACTTGCCGGCGGGCTTCAGGTAATCGTCGGTGAGCAGCGACACGTGCATCGTCGCGTTCTCTTCCGAGGCATAGAAGTGGTAGGCCTTGCCGTCATCATCCTGGAACAAAGTCATGTCGCGGGCCATCTGGCCGCCCTCAAAGTCGCGCACGAACGTCGCGGGCTTGCCGTCGGCGGGTTGCTTGTCCTGCTCGGTGACGTTGATGGGCCAGATGCCGGCATTCGGGCGGAAGCTGCCGAGGTATTTAAACGGGCCGGTTGGGGTGTCGCTCACGGCCACGCCGGAGCGCGCGGCCTGGTAGTCCGCGCTGTCCACGTGCAGCCAGAGGACAAACTTCTTGGTCGCCGCGTTGAAGATGACTTTGGGCCGTTCCAGCACCTTGTCACAATGCAAGTCGTGATCCGGATCCTCGGCCACGGACGGCAGCGCCACACCTTCGTTCTTCCAATTGTAGAGGTCCGTCGAGGAATAGCAGGAGACGCCGCTCGCCACGACGCGCGTGCCGCCCCAAGATTGGTTGGGCTTGGTGACATAGGTGCGGCCTTCCTTGAGTTCGCCATACCAGTAATAGACGCCGCCGTGGAAGAGGATGCCGCCACCGTGGGCGTTGATCGGCTGACCGCTGGTATCACGCCAGACTTCGCCGGGCACGAAAGCCGGGGATGCAGTCTGGGCGACGGTATGAAGACACAGCCCGGCAGTCACCACCGCAAACCAAAGGGCGAAGATTCGTTTCATGGTCTCAAATTTGGTTTCTTGCCTGTTTGACATCCGTCCCGCCCACGAACCGGGACCAGCCGAAAGCGGTGCTGAAGACGCGCGCACTCCAAACGCTTCGCGAAGCACGGGGCCGCTGGAACCTCGCGCCAGCGTCTGGAGTGCGCGCGTCTTCAGCGCCGCTTTCGGCCCGGCCAGAAACTCCATCCAAGTTCATGGCGTCAAGGTGCGAACTCAATCGAGGTGAGATTTCTCCCAACTCAAGTTCCAGCTTTGAAACTCTGAACCTCGCCGAGGTGCCTTTGAAGTCCCGGCTTCAGCCGGTGCGGCGTGTCTCGTGGTTTTGTTACGGAACCGGCTGAAGCCGGGACTCCAAACGGGGGGAAGATTCATGGGGAAGGGCGTGCTGAAGTATTCACGGCGTCGCTGCGGCCTTGGCCTACCGGCCAAGCATCCCCGGCAGGCCGCCGCCGCCCATGCGGGCCATCATCTTCTGGAACTTGCCCATCTTCTTCATCATTTGCTGCATCTGCGCGAACTTGTTCAGCAGCGTGTTCAACTCGGCCACCGTGACCCCACTGCCGGCGGCGATCCGGCGACGGCGGCTGGCGTTGAGTATCTGCGGGCTCTTGCGTTCCTTGGGCGTCATGCTGCAGATCATCGCCTCCATGTGCTTGAACTCCTTCTCCTGCTTGGTGAGGTCCGCGCCCTTGATGGCCTCCGTACCGCCTGGCAGCATCTTCACGATGTTCTCCAGCGGTCCGAGCTTCTTCATCTGGCGCAACTGATCGAGGAAGTCTTCCAACGTGAACTCGCCCTTGCGCATCTTCTCCTCGAGACGCTTGGCGTCCTCCACGTCCACGGCCTCGGCGGCCTTCTCGACAAGGCTGACCACGTCGCCCATGCCAAGGATGCGCGAGGCCATGCGTTCCGGGTGAAACGGCTCGAACTCATCGAGCTTCTCGCCCACGCCGGCGAACTTGATGGGCTTGCCAACGACCGCCTTGAAACTCAGCGCCGCGCCGCCACGGGCGTCGCCGTCCAGCTTCGTGAGGATTGCGCCGGTGATGCTGAGCGCCTGGTCGAAGTGCGTGGCCACGTTCACGGCTTCCTGACCCGTGGCCGCATCGAGCACGAGCAGGATTTCCTGCGGCTTCACCAGGTCGCGGAGCCGGACGAGTTCCTGCACCAGCGGCTCGTCAATCTGGAGGCGGCCGGCGGTATCGAAGATCAGCACGTTGCGGCTGTTGGCCCGGGCAAAGTCGAGCGCCTCGCGGGCAATCTTCAGCACGTCGGTTTCGCCGCGCTTCACGAAGGTTGGAAGCTGAAGCTGCTTGCCGAGCGTCTCCAACTGGTCCATGGCCGCCGGGCGATAGACATCCGCCGCGACCAGCAACGGCTGGCGTCCCTGTTTGGCGAGCAACCGGGCGAGCTTGCCGCTGGAGGTCGTCTTGCCCGAACCGTGCAGGCCGACCATCAGAAGGCAGGTTGGGTTCGCGCTGAGATTGAGCGCCGCGTTGGTCGCGCCGAGCAGATCCACCAGTTCCTCGTGGATGACCTTGATGACCTGCTGCCCCGGCTGGATGCTCGGGACTACTTCCATGCCGAGGGCTTTGATCTTGACGCGCTCAATGAAGTCGCGGGCGACCTTAAAATTCACGTCCGCCTCGAGCAACGCCATGCGGACCTCGCGCAGAGCGTCGGCCACGTTGGCCTCGGAAATCTTGCCGAGCCCGCGCAGGTTGCGAAAGGCGTTCTGGAGCTTGCTGCCAAGTGAATCAAACATCGCGGCAGGCTAGGAGGAAGACGGTGGATTGACAAGGACGGGGGCGCATGGCTTACTGTGCGCCCGCGAGTGGTGGGATACTCAAGCGGCCAACGAGGGCAGACTGTAAATCTGCTGGCTAACGCCTACACAGGTTCGAATCCTGTTCCCACCACCACCCTTCTCCCCCAACCAAAAAGCGCGTAAAAGTCAGTGTTTACAGGTGTTTCTTGCCTATGCTCATTGCTGAGCGGCTGCCGCTGCTGGCTTTTTGTGGCTCTTGCCTGCCGGTCAGGAGCGATGCTTAGAAAGCAATCACAAAGCAATCACACCAACCAGCGTGTTTCGCCCACGGCACCCGCGAGCGTGGCTCCAAGGGCTTCCAGGAGCGTCTGCCAGGCATTGTGGCGAGGCGTCGGCTGTCCTGACGCGCCACACCAGCCAAACCGCTTCCGGTCGCCTCAATAAGCTCAGGAGAAGGACGGTTGCCTGCCGCTCCCACAGGCCGGCACGGCAGGGCGCCCCTGCGTCCCCCAGTGTGTTGTCACCGGGCGACTCGACCACTCTGCGCTCAAGTCGCGGAACGCCGCGATTGGACGAAAGTCTGCGCTTGATCTCCCGGGACATCCCTGTTCTAACTCGGGCATCCGAGAACACCAAGCTGCCCTATGAAACTCGCCTTTTCATTCCTGGCACTCTCCGTTCTGGCCCTGGCCACCACGCAAGCCGCCACTTTCACCGTTACCACCACTGACGATTCTGGCCCTGGCTCGCTCCGCCAAGCCATCCTCGATGCGAACGCCATGCCAGGAGACGACCGGATTACCTTTGCCGTCTCTGGCACGAGCATGCTGACCTCAGCCCTGCCGCCGATCGCAGACACGAACACGGTGACAATTGCTGGGCCGGGGACAAACCACCTGACCGTCAGCGGCAATAATGCTGTGCGCATCTTCACGGTGAACGCCCAAGCGACGGCCACGATCTCCGGTCTGACCATTGCCAACGGGCTGGCAACGGGCTACGCGAACGGCGCGGGAATTGCCAACGCTGGAACGCTGGCCCTTGTGAATTGCGCTCTGATTAATAACACGAACCTCGGCGGCTGGGGCGGGGCGGTTTTCAACTCAGGTAATCTGACAATATCCAATGCCACGTTCATCGGGAATCAGGTCGTCGGTGAAAGCGCCCCAAGCCCATCTGCTGCTGGTGGTGGTGGCGGCGCCGCCGGACTGGGCGGAGCACTCACCAGCATTTCTGGGACTGTGAACATCACGGCATGCAGCTTCATCGGAAACCTGGCGCTGGGCGGAAACGGAGCCGATGGCGGTTCTTACCGCGGTTCGCACTACCCTCACTGGCCCGGCGGTCGCGGTGGCGGCATGAACGGGGGCGCAGGGGGAATCCAGTTTTCCGGGGATGGGCAGACTGGAGGTTGGGGAGGTGGGGGTGGTGGTGGATCAGATCCGAATAATCCTGCAAATGGTGGCGCCGGTGGATTCGGTGCTGGAGGTGGCGGCGGCGGGTGCCGCATCACTCCGGGAACCGGTGTGGGAGGCCAAGCCGGTTTTGGCGCAGGCGGTGGTGGTTCCGCTTGGTTCATTCCCAACGACAGCTTCGGATCAGGCGGGGGCGGAGGAGGCGCGGGTTTGGGCGCGGCTATCTTTGTGGATAGCGGCAATGCAACAATTGCGGACAGTTGGTTTGTTAAGAATCAAGCCACGGGTGGCTACGCGGGGCATGGAGGGGCTGGTGCTGCAACCGGCGGCAGTGGATCGGGTTCTCTTGGTTCGGTGTTCACGCGGGATGGAATTGTGCTCCTGCAAAACACACCGGGGACGGTTATTACACCCAATACTCTGACCGAGATTTGGTCGTATGCCGGCGGCCAACTCTTGGCACAAGCCGGTACGCCAGCGGTTGTCGCGAATGGCCAATTAGTTCTGGGTGAAACTGTGGCGCGGGGACCGGTCTTGTTATCGCTCCAAAGCAGTTTGGCGGGCGGGACGATTCTCTACACGCTGGACGGTTCTGACCCGCGCTCAACTCCGGCTCTCTACACGGCCCCATTCACGGTGAGGAGCTCAACCGTGCTGCGAGCGGTCGCATACAATTCGAGTTTCTCGGCTTCGGTTGAAATGGACCCGGTGGAGGTGGTGATCCTTCCGACGATGACGGCGAGCACGCCGGGGGGAGGCACTGTGAGCATTGCCCCTTCAAGTGGGCCGTACTTCTCAAATTCAGTTGCCCAAATCTCAGCACAACCAAATTCAGGTTGGACTTTCCTGCAATGGCTTGGCGACGCCAGCGGCACGAATCCAACAACCACCGTCACGATGAGCCGCGACAAATTCGTCCAAGCCATCTTCGGTACCGCGGTTGGAACCACCGTAATCGGCGGTGGCTCGCTGATCGCGGACCCGTCCTTGCCTCTTTACCCCTTCGGCACGGCAATCCGGTTCACCGCTCAACCTCAGACCGGCAACTCCTTTGCCCAGTGGGGATCGTCGGCCTCCGGGACGAACAATCCACTGACCTTCGTGGTGTCAGACCCAGGCCAGAGCATTGCCGGCGTCTTCCCCATCCTGGCTGCCAGCAAGTACACCCTGACGGTGATCGAAGACGGCCGGGGACACGTCCTTTCCAATCCACGCGCGAACTTCTACAACAGCGGCCAACCCGTGGCGCTCACAGCAATCCCCGATGCCAGCCAGGATTTCCTCGGCTGGAGCGGCGATGCCTCCGGAGTGCAGAACCCACTTCTTGTCTCGATGGTGCAGAGCAAGGTCATCACCGCCAATTTCACCAAGCGTCCCCGCCTGCGTGTCGGCACGCCGCTTGAAGGCTTGGTTGAAGACGGCTTCCGCCTCACCCTGACCGGCGAGTTCGGCGCGGCATACGAAGTCTCGGGCTCGACCAACCTGCTCGACTGGTCCCCCGTCGGCACAATTACGAACACCTACGGGACAAGCCAACTGACCGACCCCGTTGGAACCAACCTGTCGCACCGCTTTTACCGCGCTACGGCCGAGTAGCAGTTGCGGCAGCGCGATTGGCGAACGTGCCGGGCCATCTGCGCACACGCGCTGATTTCGTATGGCGTCGGAAGACCTAGGGGACTTGGGCCTGTCCTCGCGCGCGCGCGCGAGTGGGGTGCAGAAATTCACGCACGGTCGCCGCCGGTCATCACAGATGATGCCGGCTTGCTTCCCTGGAAACTGCGGAATTCATGGGAAATTGGCCACTCAGGCTCAATGCTGCCCGCGAATAATCCGCATTGACCGCAATTGACCGCCGCTGAATTTTCGAACACGCAACCCAAGTGAGCGCATTTCTTTACTCTCCGCTTGGGGTTGGGACATTCGCCGCGCCACCCCTTTTTGGGGTGTCGGGAAATTCAAACCGCGTCGCCCGGAGTCCTCGCCGGCCAATCGCCCCGCGCGCCAAACGGCGGAGCGCCGACGACCGTCTGCGCGGGGCGTTTCCAGATCAAGTAGGAGCCATCTCCCTGCTTGCGCACCTGGATGCTTGCGCCAACCTGCTGTGCAGCCCGATAGACCAGCCGCCCGCAACCGCAGAACCGCAGACAGGCCGGCGGCGGACCAAGCTGGCCAAGTTGCGTCCGCAGTTCGGCGATGAAGTTCCGTGGCAATTCAACTTCCTCTGGAGATAGGTAGAACCGCACTGCCCGGGGCGGTGGGTACAGTTTCGGTGATCGTTTCATAGGCTGGTGTTCGGTTTGCTTTGCGGAGATGGTATGCGATGCCGGCTAGAACCTCTGTGTAACTCGTGCAAGACGTGCAAGACGATCCCGAAACACGCCGAGTTGCACGAGTTGCGCGTCTTGCACGCGATTGGTCTGTGATTTCATTTCCGCGCCTTCGCGTAAATCCGGGTGATGTGCCCGCCGCCTTCGGGCTTGGAATCATGCCCGATCAATTCGCCTTCTGCCTCAAGCCGGGCGAGCAAGGCGTGGGCTTCATCCGCCGTGGCCACGATGCGCTTCCGATAAACATCACTTGCGCGGATGCCTTGGGGCGTGTCTGCCAGCAAGCCTAGGACTTGATCCAGCAAGCTTTGCCGGGCCGCGTATCTGCCCGCTGACAAGATTTGCAGTTGCTCGCCCGCGAACCATTCTGAGAGGGCGATTGCATTGCGAGCCGTGTCTGCATCCAAACCACGTTCGCCCGCGTGTTCACCGCGAAGGCCGGCGTGGAGGCACACGGCAACGCGCCAAGCCTGTTCGTTCCACCGGGCCGCGTAGGTTGTCACGTCCCGCAATCCACCAAGCCGCCGTTCCACAATCCGGTTGTGATGTTGCTTTAGCATTTCCCGAGCTTCTGGCGTGGGTTCAATCGTCAAGGGATCGGATGCGAACCGGAAGGTGTGAAGCAACTTGCCCACGAGCATCGCCCATCCGTTCGCCACACTCGCCGGGATGCCTTCGATGCCGTCCACGATGGGCCGGGGCTGGGCGCGCGTGTGGCATACGAGCAAGCGGGGAATCAATCCGCCATCCGTCAAACTGCGTTCCGCCAGCAAGGTCTCAATCTTGTCCGGCTGGACGAGCCACAAGGCCGCCAAGCAAGGTCGCTGAAGCGTTACGGGATCCCGCCCTTGACGATCCACGCGGCAGTAATCACCGGAAAACGCCTTCAAGTAAATGCCTTCGTCCGTGCGGTCCAATTTGGAATAACGCCCCAAGAGATTGTTCACAATCGCCCCAGCATCAGGCGAAAGGCTCGCGAGTTGTTCCTGATTGCTGGCGAGCATTACCGCAAGGCGTTCCGTGGTTACGTCTTCCACGCACAACGCCGGGGCGATGCAATCCGCCTTCGCCTCCATCAGATCCGCCGTGGCTTTTTCCAGTTCGCCCCGGATGGACTCCCGCTCGATTGCGTCTTCCGCCCGCCCCACTTTCTTTTTCAGATGCGCAATCCGTGATTCCAGCATGGCCGCTTCCGTTTCCACCTTGGGCGAGACCTCCTTCCGCCAGCGTTCCACCGTATCCCGTTCAAACTGGTGAAAGGGTATCGCCGCGTGCCGGAAGGTTTCCGATTTGCCGCTGCCCGATTCGGCTGAAACCATCAAGTAAAGGTTGCCCCGCGTCACGCGATCGGGGCCGGACTTCACCTGAAGCCCCGCGCCGATGGACGCGGACACGATGCCCAAGGCGCAACATCCCGCCAAGGCTTCGGGCGTTCGTTCCGTGTGGGCGATTGCCCGCGCCACGTCCGCCGCTGCCGGCGGCAGACAAGCCAACGGGAACGGCTTCACGTCTTCGCCCGCTTCCGCGCCAGGATGCCCCGTGCCGCTTCCATTGCCGCCGCTGGGCGTCGTTTCGTTCGCGGGCAAGGGAATCCACATGCCCGGCGGTTTGCCGGGCCGGTAAATGCGTGGCGTGGCGGTCATGGCAGAATCCTTTCGGCTTCGCCCAAGCCCGCACCATTCATCATCAAGGCGTCGTTCAAGTCGTTCACGGTTTCGCCCCCTACTTGCTGAAGACCGGCAAAGGTGAAGGCGTCCACGTCCGCGCCTACCGCTTCAAGCTGGCGTGCCCAGCGATCCACTGCTGCCCGCCCTTCATCATCCTCGTGGCCGAAGATGCGCACCCTGTTCCCCGCGAACAGAGGCAAGGCGTCTGGATGAATGCGCTGGCTTGCGCCCAGCATCGCCACGGGCACGCACCCCACATCCCGCTTCGTGGGGTGCGATGCCTGTTCCCATAAAGCCAAGTAGTGGGCCGCCAAGAAGTCCGGGCCGCCTTCACACAAGGCGATTGCCGGGAAGGGCTGAGCCTCCTTGATGCCGATGGGCCAAGATGCCCACGAGCCGAACAGCGTCCACGCCTTCGCGTGAATGTGTTCCCAAAGCTGCCCATTCATGCGCCGGGCTTGCGCATTCAATCGCTCGCTGTCCGTGATGATCCATGCCGGGCAATCCTTCAATGTGGAGAACCAGAGCAAGCCGCGTTCGCTCGCCCATTCCAATCCTTCGCGCCCGATGCCACGAAGCTGGGCAAGCCGGGTAAAGTCGGCTGGCGTACCCTTGCCGAAGTCCGGGAACGTCGGCTTCGGCTTCACGTCCGCAGGATGCGGGCCCGGCTGGATCGCTCGTCGCGTAAACGGAATGTGTCCGTCGGCCAGTTCGATGAACTTCCGGCAGGCTTCGCTCCGGGACAAACCGGAAGCCCGTTGGAAGAAGTCCACGGAATCGCCTGCTTCACCCGTGGCGAAATCGTTCCATAGCGTTCCTTCCGCGTTCACGCTGAAGCTGGGCTTGCGATCTTCGCGGAAGGGCGACTTGCACGAGGGCTTGGGTTCGCCCGGCAAGTTGAAATGGCGCCACAACTCCGGAATACGGAGGCGGTCCTTGGCCACCGTGATTTTTGAGAAGTGCGTCGTTCCGTCGTTGCGGGAGGACGCGGAAAGAGGTAACGTATTCATGTCAGTTTTGAACCGCTTCGCCCTGTGTCGGAAAACTTGGGGCGGGGCGGTCTTTTGGTTTTCAGGAGGGTGCAACGTCTTTCCGATACGGCCGCAACGCCCACAGCGAGCAAGCCGCGGCTGTGCAACCGCGGACGCTGGCAGGACGGGTTTGGGCAGGGTTTTTCGGACGGGTCAAATTGCCGGTCGCACTCATTTCGCACCCTCCCCAATCAGCCGTTGCACGTCGGCCGCCCGGAAGCCTGCCCCGCGTTGGCGGCCCGGCAGCTTGACTTTTTCCAAAATGCCATCCTGCGCGAGCCGGTCCACGAACCGCAGGGAGCGGCTGCCCATCGCTTCCGCCACCCGCTTGCGCGTCCAAATGGCCGCGAGGTTCTCCGGTGGCGCCGTCGTCTTCACCGCGTCTGGGCGTTGCCGAAGCTGCACCAGCAGGCGCGTCCGGTCAGCAGGGGAAACGGTGGGATCCGTCTTGAGTGCAGCGCGAATCAGTTCAATCGTGGTCGAGATCATGGTGCTTTGATGTCAACTGTTGGCCTCCTGCTGCTGCTCCGCCGTGGCAAACGACTCGATGGCCTGGCAGAGTGAGGAGAAGTCCACGAGCCTTACACCGCGACACGTGCCGCGCCGCTTGAGGGAATGGCTGGCGACCTTGCCCTCTTTGCACAGGAGGTAGATTTGCGTTCGGCTGAGCCCAGTGAATGGGCAGAGCGTGCCCGGCTTGGGCAGCCGCACAAAACGCGGTTGCAGGTGGGATGGAGGTTCAGCAGAGCCGCCCAACAAGGCGCGAGTCTGAATTTGCGATGCACTCGCCGCCGCGTCGCTTGGCGGTTTGATGTTCGTTGATGTCGTCACTCGTTGACGACGCTACTCGAACACCTCACCCGAGCGGTAAAACCGTTTCCAAGAAAGTTCTCGGTTGCAGGAGCTACTACTTGAACTTGGCGGGATCGAGGGGCGTCCCGGTTTCCAGCCAGTTGAAGATCAAACCCACTTTGCGGCAGTCAGCTTGTCGCGCCACTTCATCAGTCCGTTCATACTTCGGAGGGCAGTAGAGCCGCCAGTATTCCCGCCAAGTGTTGACCTCTTGCCGACGCCGCCAAACGCCCAGCCAATCGAGTGCGCTACGAGGACGAAATGGCAGCACCCCAGGCTGTGTGAAGAAGGGCGTCTGTTTTGCCCTACCCTTCGCAAACTCCGCAAACTCCTTCGGGCGTTTGCCCAGGACCTCCGCATCGAAGTCCCGCAAAATCTGTCGGTTGTTCTTCCGCCAGTCCACGACGAGCGGGAACACGCTTTCGTAAGGCTTGGCCGAGTAACTGCCCTCGAAGCGGTACACGACGCCAGGCGGACCGAACGACAGCGCCACGATCTCGGCCACACCTGCCGCTTTGAGAACGCTAGAACATTGCCACACGGCGCTGGACTGCCCAAGGATGCTGAGCCACCGCTGATCCCGCAGAATCAAGGCTGGCGTTTCAGGAAAAGGCCGGCAGTTCACAAAATTCCCGACGAACATGGCCGTCTCGTCATCCTTCATCCAAGCTTCGATCACCGGAACAAGTCCGCGATCCTGCTGCACTTCCGGCAGGAGCAGTAACCGCGAACGCAATTGAGCCGTGATCAGGCGGTAGTCGGCGGGGTCCTCTTCAATTAGCGGCCGGCTCAGTTTCCTGCATGCGACAACCAGGGTTCGCAGCCGTTGGCTGCTGCGGAAATACTCGTACAGGAACACGCCGCGCACCAAGGCCGCGTCTGCTTCCGGTAACTCCGCAAAACCCCACTGTTCACGGGGCAGGGCACTTGGTTCGCCCTTGTTCTCTGCCCGATTGCGTGCGGTAGTCCTTTTCACTGGCTCAGCTAGCTCCGATGCCGGGTTTCCCTCGCCCCGCCTTTACGCTGCCGCTTCCAACACGGCACGGGGATTCAGCGCGGCCAGCTTCAGCAGCACGCGCGCCGCCCCGGTCGGCTTGCGCCAGCCTTGTTCCCAGTTGTGCAGTGTCCGCACGCTGATGCCCAAGAGCCGGGCGAATTCCGTTTGAGACAGCCCGAGCTTCCGCCGGGCTTCCACGGCCTCCTCGCGTTGCCAGGCCACTGCCTGTTGCCGGCGAAACGTCTCTGGCGACAATTCCCGCCGCTGCGGGCGGCCTTTCTCGTCCAAGGTCACGCGATAGACGCGGGCCGGGGCTTGCTCGCCGCGCCGGAGCGCGGCCAGTTCTCGGTGAATCTGTGTGTAGGTCCGTTTCATGGGCTCAGTTCCAGATGAATCTTCTTCACTTCGGCGGCGGGCAGATTCTCCGCCTCGTTTTTGGCGTAGATGCGGCAGAGCCAGATCACGCCCGCGGCGTCCTGCCAGTAGTAAATCACCCGCGCGCCACCGCGCCGGCCGTGGCCTTTGGCTGCCACCCGGAGCTTACGCAGTCCGCCCGCGCCCGGGATCACCGGACCGGCCCCCGGCTGCCCCAGCAGGCGCACGCACAATTCCAGTTGCGCGGCATCGTCCAGCAGGTCCGCCGCACGTCGCGTGTAAGCCGGCAACTCAACAAAGGTCACACCCGAGAGCATACGTCAATGAAGTAGGGTGTCAACTGTGGGGAAGTTCGCGGAGATTCACGGGAGCTTGGGCCGGCGGCTGGCCTCCGCCTACTGCCGGGCCTCCCCATCCCCGGAAGTTTCCCTGGCAGCCAGCAACGTCAGCAGGGCGCTTTTCTGTTCGCGCCAGTTCTTCGCGGTGATCTTCTCAGCCATGGCCTTTGCTTCGCGGAGGATGGAGTCTGCATCACGTCTTTCCGGCTGGGGTGTGGCGTTGCCTATCACGGAGGGCAAGGCGGCCACGGCACGGCCGGCGGCCAGTTCGCCAACGTGGGTGTAGTGCCGCGTCATGGCTGGGTTGCTGTGCCCGACGATGCTTTCCACCACGGCCAGCGGGGCGTTGCTTTCACGGCAGAGGGAAACGAACGTGTGCCGCAGCGAATGGAAGCCGGTTTCGATTACCGCTCGCTTGCCTGAGTCGCCGCCCGTGCCGGGCTTGTTGGTAGTGACGCCGCAGGTTTCAAAGTGCCGCTTCACCAAGTCCGTAACGGCATCCGAGCGCCGCAGATACAGGGCGCACGTTTCGGGCAGGACGTACTCATGCCGCTCGCTCGCTGGCGTCTTGGCGAGCATGTCGCCCAAGACCGGATGAATCGGCACGATCACCGGCTTGGGATTGCGCCGGGCGGATTTGTTGGGCACGCGCCGGATGATGCCCCGCGCCAGGTCCACTTCACCCCAACGAAGTGTGGCACAATCGCCCAAGCGCAAACCGGAATAAACGCCCAAGGCCAGCAAGGTCTGCAACTCGCCTTGTGCCTCGCCGCAGACCTTCCGCAATTCGTCCACCGTCAACTCACGGCGGCTCTGCGTGACAAGCCGCTTCCGTTGGATGTCCGCCCACGGATTGTCCGCGAGCTTGGCCTTGGCCTTCACGACGCGGAAAACCAGCGTGAGCAGATTCAGGTGCTTGTTGTACGTGTTCGCGCTGAACCGGCCGTGATTCAGTGTGCCGGCGTATTCCTCGGCGATGGACTTGGAAACGTCGCGCAACGTGAGCAGGTCCGGGTGCTTCCCCTTCATCCAATCGGCAAACGCGGACCATTGGCATTCGTACTGGTAAAGCGTTTCCGCGCCACTGTCCGGGCGGTTCGGGGAATCCAGAAAGGCGGACCATGCCTGCGTGATGGGCAAGGGCGGGTTCTGCTCATTCTCCCATTTGGCGAGCTCGGTCTTGTGGCCTTCGAGCTTCGCCGCGATGGACTCCAGGGCTTCCGCCTCCGTGGCCATGCTGAATTGCGCCATCCACTTCGCCCGGGCTTCCTCAGCCTCGCGTTTGGTGGTAATCGGTTGGCCATCGTCGCCCCGGAGCGCTTTGGAGAATGCCTTGCCGTTGACCCGCCATGCGACATAGAAGGAGTCGCCTCTCTTGAACAGGTAGCCGGTGCGGTGCTTCATGGTGATCGCTTTCTCGTTGGTGCGGTTTCGTGCGCTTACAATGGGCTTTGCGTGCGAATAAGTCAACCACAAAGCAATCATACTCACATAATAAAGCCTATATCTGTAATAAAAGCAGACTGTAAATCTGCTGGCTAACGCCTACACAGGTTCGAATCCTGTTCCCACCACCACCTCAACTTCTCAGCCAAACAGCCCCCATGTCTTCGACGTCATGAGAACGGAATCTTTGGGCAAGGTCACCGGCGAATGGTCCGGGAGGGCCAGCTTGGGCCCAAGGCCGGCGACTTTTACAGTCTTGCCGCTGACGATGGAGTGCTGGGTCGCGATGCCCGTCCGGCTCAAATGACCGCCATCCAACCGAGCGGCGGCGCGGTGGTCTGTCGCGCCTTCATTTCGGGCAGGAAGCAGTCGTCCAACATGGCGGGTCGCCCTGCCGCGGCGCTGTGATATGCTTCCGCCATGACGTGGGTGGAAATCACGGGGCTGAGCCTCGCGCTGATCGTGATGCTCGTCGGGTTGGTGGGCAGCGTGGTGCCGGGCTTGCCGGGCTCGCCGCTCGTGCTGGCGGCGGCGGTGGGGCATCGGCTCTGGTTCGGCGCGGACAGCGTGAGCACCCCGGTGCTGCTGGTGCTTGTGTTGCTGGCGTGTGTCTCCCTGGGACTCGATTTCGCGGCAACCGCCTTGGGCGCAAAGAAGTTCGGGGCTACGTGGCGCGGAGCGGTGGGTGCGGTGGTGGGCGGCGTGATCGGGTTGTTCTTCGCCCTGCCGGGGATCATCCTGGGGCCGTTCCTCGGCGCGACGCTCTTCGAGATGCTCGGCGACAAGGAATTCAAGCACGCCCCGCGCGCCGGCGCCGGGGCGACGCTTGGCCTGCTGCTCGGCGTCATCGGCAAGTTCTCCCTCTGCGTGATCATGATCGCGCTGTTTGCGACGAATGTGATCTACCGCTCGTGGGGTTGAGATTGCCCGAACAGCAACGCCGAGTGTTGCTTCCTGAACCTCCCGCGCACGCCTAACCCAACAGCGTGCCGCGCTTGGCCGGATTCAGGCCGTAAGATAGGCTTCCAACCTGTCTCAAACTTCAGCGAAGTGTGTCTGGCCCTCGAGTGCAAGAGCCTGGCGCGGCTCACCAGGGGGTGATCAGTCAGGCAGAAGATGGAGACAAGCTGGAAGCCCATCGTACGCGCGACGAACGCGCCGGCACCAAATCCAATTGCATTGAGACGGCTCAGGGCGAGAAGTCTCTGCGAAGGATTTCGGGCGCAGCGGCGTCTCTCTGGATGAATGATGCAGCACCGAATCAACCAACGCATGAAAACCACACGCCTCCTCGCCCTTGGCCTGATCAGCCTGAGCTTGGCTTCGGCCTTCGGCCAACCTGGCCAACCTCAGCCACCGCCGATTGCTGGGCTGGTTTCACCTCCGAGAGCCGAAGAATCCAAGCTGACCAAGTTCAACCTCGATTTCCCGGGCGGCACGCCGCAGGAGTTGGTCAACGCCATCCAGAAGGCGATGGGCAAGCCCTTGAACGCGATCATCCCCGAGGAATTCGAAGATGAGAGAGTCCCGCCGCTGAGGATGAACGAGATAACCGTCCCAGAACTGTTCAAAGCCATCGAGATGGCAACCATGAGAACGGACCCATACGTTACGTCCACTTCTTACAGTTACGGCAGCGGAGGCAAGCCGAACTTTAGCTACCAACAGCTTCGAACCAGCATTGGTTTCCGAACGGATGACAAAGTGCTTTCGGACAATCCCGTCTGGTACTTTCACGGTCGCGAGAAGATTCCGAACATGGCCGCTTTGGAGGCCACCCTGTCGTTGCCAAAGGTGTGCCGTTTCTACGCGCTTTCAACCTATCTGGAACGCGGCCTGACCGTGGACGACATCACCACCGCCATCCAGACCGGCTGGAAGATGCTGGGCGACACAAACACGCCGACCATCAACTACCACAAGGACACAAAGCTATTGATTGCCGTGGGCGAACCGACCAAGCTCGAAACGATTGACGCGGTCCTGAAGGCGCTCACGCCAACCACGCCGCCGGCCGAGAAGAACCCCGAAGCCAAACCGGCGGAGAAGAAGGCGAATCAGTGACGCCCGTCCGCCCGCGTTCAATGCACCGCTTTGGAAGTTCACCTGCAACCGCCGAGCGACTGTGCCGCGCCCCCTGAGGACCGCGCCCGCGCGCCGTTATTGGACGTGCCGGCGCTCACCCGCCGGATGGTCCGTGGCGAAGACGCGGCTTACCGCCAGTTCTATGACGCCTACTTCGATCGCCTCTCGCGCTACCTCCTCGTCGTCGCCGGCGGCGAGGAAGAGGTCGCCCGCGAGGCTTTGCAGGCCGCGCTCGTCCGCGTGGTGCGGCACATCAAGGTGTTCCCGGACGAGGCGGCGTTCTGGCGCTGGCTCACCGTGCTGGCCCGCAGCGCCTTCGCCGACGAAATCCGCAAGCACCGCCGTTACGCCGCGTTTCTTGACCGTTTCACGCGCCACGTGGAAATCCAGCCCGGCGACAACGACGAGGCGGACGTGGAGTTGCTGGCCTTGCTGGAACGTCAACTTGCCGAGTTGCCGCCAGAGGAACGCGAGTTGGTCGAGCAGAAATACTTCGCCCGCCGTCCGGTGCGCGAGTTGGCCGCGGCGGGTGACAAATTCGAGAAGGCCATCGAGTCGTGGCTGGTGCGCATCCGCCGCAAGTTGCGCGACGCCATGCTGGCCGGTTTGAAACGTGAAACCGAGTCCTGAAGAAGAACTCCTCCTCGCTGACGTGCTGGCCGACGGAACCGGGGCCGGCTTTCGCGAAACGTTGCTGGGGGAAACGCTGCGGCTGGCGCGGCGGCGGCGTCAGTGGCGGCGGACGCGGCAAGGGGTGGCGGCGGTGGCGGGGCTCGCGCTGCTGTGCTTGGGCGGATGGTGGCTTTGGCAACCGGCGGCGCTGCATCCCGTTTTCGACACCGCCTGCCCGGTAGTCCGCACGCAGCCGTTGCGCCCGGCGGAGATCGTTACGACGCAACCGCTGGCCTCGGAACAACTGGTCGCCTCGGTGGCTGCCGCGCCGGTGGTGAGCACGGTCCTGGGCGGCTACCGGGAGATTGGCGATGATGAGTTGCTGGCGTTGGCCGCGCCGCGGGTGGCCGCGCTGGTCCGCCGCGGCCCGCATGAAGCGGAGTTGATCTTCGTTGAGCCCGAGCCATCTGCCGCGCCCGAAACGAACTGACGGCCCCGGTGGCTGCGACGCCCTCGTCGCAGAGAGTAGTGGCGACGCCCCCGTCGCTTCCCCGCAATGCCAACGACACAGAATGCTCTCCGGCTGCGTGAATGCCCTCTTGCTGTGCGACGAAGGCGGCGCGCGCACGAATCAGCGACGGGGCGTCGCTGCCACAACCACAGCCCGCGACCGGAGATTGCGGTATTGCCGGTTGCAGCGCTTGGCAATACATTGTCCGCCATGACGACGATTTCACTCAAACTGCCGGAGGCCTTGCTCCGCGAGATCGCACTCGAGGCGGAAATGCGGCGGGTGGGCAAGTCGGCGGTCATTCGGGACTGCCTGGAACGCACGCTTCGACGCGGCAAGAAAACCAAGCACCCGGTCACGTGTCTCGACTTGATGGGGGATTGGGTCGGCTCGTTCCGCGGGCCGCGCGATCTCTCGTCCAACCGGCGCTACCTCGCCGAAACCATAGCCGCCCATGCCCATCGAGCCCGAGCGAGTGTTCGCTGATACGGGGCCGCTGGTGGCGGTGTTGAACGCGAATGACGCGCATCACGCGTGGGCGCGGGAAGTGTTTGGCCGGCTGCCGCCACCGCTGTTCACGTGCGAGGCGGTGTTGTCCGAGGCGCAGTTCCTTCTGAGCGACCGCGACGGCGATCCCCTTGCAGTGCTCGATTGGGTGCAACGGGGAGTCCTCAATCTGGCGTTTGACGCGGAGGACGAGATTGAACGATTGATGGCGCTGCAACGATCTTACCGGAGCCTCCCGATGGATTTTGCCGATGCCTGCCTCGTGCGCATGGCTGAATTGCATCCGCGTTCGCGGGTGCTGACGACCGATTCGCACTTCCGCATCTACCGCAAGAATGGACGCCAGGTGATTCCGTTGTTGGCGCCGTGGTGAGGTGAAAGGGAGAGCCGACAGCCGCCGCCGGCGAAAGCTGGGTTGACAGGCATCCCCGAGACTGCGGGACGCAAGAAGCCGTCAGGGCAGTCCAAGATGCCGCAGGAGCGCCGGAAATAGGAATTCGTCAGCAGGCTGTGGAGTGGCCCAGCCTCGCTTCCGCGATTACAGCTTCCCGATAAACCGCTTCAGCCGGACCATCGCTTCCTTGATGTTGTCCAGGCTGGTCGCGTAGGCACAGCGGAGGAAACCCTCGCCGCAATCGCCAAAGGCAGTGCCGGGAACGGCAGCGACTTTCTCCTCATTCAGCAACTTGATCGCGAAGTCCTTGGACTTGAGACCGAACTTCGCCACGCTGGGGAACGCGTAGAACGCGCCGAGCGGGCGGTGACATTCGAGGCCCATGTCCCCAAACGCGCTGACGATGTAGTTCCGCCGCCGGCGGTACTCGCCCACCATTTCGCCTACATCCGCGTCGGGGCGACTCAGTGCTTCGATGGCGGCCTTCTGGCCCATCGAGGAGGCGCAGAGCATCGTGTATTGATGGATCTTCATCATCGCCTCGATGAGTTCCGCGGGGCCGCAGGCGTAGCCGAGCCGGAAGCCGGTCATGGCCCAGGCCTTCGAGAAGCCGTGCAGGAAGATGGTGCGGTCACGCATGCCAGGCAGGCTCACAATGCTCGTGTGCGGCGCGTCGTAAGTCAGCTCGGCGTAAATCTCGTCGGTAATGACGATGAGGTCGCGCTCGCGGGCGAAGGCGGCGATATCCTCCAAATCCTGCCGGCTCATGATCGCGCCGGTGGGATTGTTCGGGAAGTTCAGCATCAGCACCTTCGTCTTGGGCGTGACTTTCGCCTCCAGCATCGCGCGCGTGAGCCGGAAACCGTTCTCCGCCTTCGTCTCCACCGCCACCGGCACGCCGTGGGCGAACACGATCGTGGCGCGGTAGGAAACGTAGCAGGGTTCGTGGAACAGGACCTCGTCGCCGGGATTGAGCAGGGCCCGCAGCGCGATGTCCAACGCCTCACTCACGCCAACCGTCACGAGGACTTCGTTCTCGGGATTGTATTCCGCGCCGAATTGCTTGCGGACGTATTTGCTGAGCGCCTCGCGGAGTTCGAGGTAGCCGAGGTTGCTGGTGTAATGCGTCGTGCCGCGTTCCAGTGAGAACACAGTGGACTCGCGCACGTGCCAGGGCGTGTCAAAGTCCGGCTCGCCGATGCCCAGACTGATCACGTCCTTCATCGTGCTGACGATGTCGAAGAAATCGCGGATGCCCGAGCGCGGGATGTCCCGCACCTGGTGGGCGAGGCGGTTGCGGAGCGACAGTGAGCCGTTGTCTTGCATGTTCGTCTGAAAAAGCGGGGCGAACGGTAATCGGCGAGCGAGCGGGCGTCGAGAAGGAACAGCGAGAATGGCCACGACAGCGGATAGGTCCGCGCACTCAGTTCCGGCTGAGGTGCTGCTCGTCTCGGGGGGGAGAAACCTGGCTGTCAATTGTCCTTAATCCAGTCACCTCGGCCCTCTCGGCGTGCGGCAGAGCGAACGCGAGCGCAGCCGTGCCTAGGATTCATGGCTCCCGGGCGCTTCTGCATGCTTGCCACGCGGGACCGGCACGCGGCAACATGGCGGCATGTTTACGGGTATTGTGGAAGAAGCGGGCCGGGTGGAAGGCGTCCGGCCGACAGACCAATCCATTCAGCTCACCGTGCGCGCCGCCCGCAGCGGACGTGGCCTGAAGGTGGGCGACAGCCTCGCGGTCAACGGGTGCTGCCTGACGACCGTGAAGCTCACCCGCCGCGGCAAGCACACGCTCGCCCGGTTTGATCTACTGCAGGAGACCTGGCAGCGCACGAACCTCCAGTTCGCCGGGCCCGGTTCGCTGGTGAATTTGGAGCGCCCGTTGCGCGCCAGCGGGGAACTCGGCGGGCATTTCGTCACCGGCCACATTGACGGCGTGGGGCGGATCACCCGCTGGGAACGCGCCGGCCAGGATCATGTGCTGGACATCGCCGCGCCGGCGACCGTGATGCGCTACGTGGTGTTCAAAGGCTCGATCGCCGTGGATGGCATCAGCCTGACGGTGGCGGGCGTGACGAAGCGCGGGTTCCGCATCTGGATCATCCCGCACACGTTTGAGATCACCGCGTTGCGCGAACGGAAAGTGGGCGACGCCGTGAATCTGGAGGCAGACCTGATCGGCAAGTACGTCGAGAAGTTCTTCAACGCCCGCGCGGCGGTTTGAGCGGGACGGTCACTTCTTTTTGATCTTGAGCATGGAGGCCGGCGCGATGTCCGCGACGCGGCTGGCACCGACGCTGGCCGGGTTGCCCTGCGCGTCCGTGTAGTGGTAGCTGCCGCCCTGAATCCGCGGCTTGCCCCGCGTGGTGATGTGGTTGCCGTTGTTCAGCGTGATGACGTAATGCCGGGCGCAGCCGGCAAGAACCAGCGGCGCGATCAGCAGGATCAGACACAGTTGTTTCATGTCGAAAGCCGAGTGACGCGTCGAGCATGGCCCGGGTTCGCTGGTTTCCGCAAGCGCAAGTTCGCGCGGGTTCAGGGGCCGGCGCTGGCCGGCTCGGATCGCTTTTCAACCGCGGGCGGCAGGGCGTTGGTGCCATTGGAGGCTGCCCCGCTCAAACGCCGGACCGCCGCTTGGCATTCGCGGGTCAGGTCCGGGTCGCCCGTCCGGATGGCCAGGCTGAGCAGCCGCTCGCGGAAGGACAGCACCTCTCCATAGACCGGTGCGGCGGCCAACAGCTTCTTCAAGCTGTCCAGCGCGCCGGCATCGTCGCCCAAGGCGCCTTGGAGGTCGGCGGTCGCAAACAACAACCGCACGGTTTGCTGGGGAGTGGGTTGCGCTTGCAACGCGGCCTGATACGCGGCCAGGGCTTCGGCATTGCTCCGTTGCAGGCGCAGCAGGTCGCCCAGTTTCTCGCTTAACACCGCGTTGGTCCGGGTCAGCGGCAATTTCCGCAGCGTGTAAATGGCGCCCGCCAATGGCCGGCCGGCGCCGACCTGTTGGTCGGTTTGCATTGCATAGGCCCAAGCCACGCGCGGGTCCGCGCGCTGCTCCAGGGCGGCGAGCCACGTTTCCAAACTTTCCCGAAAAGGCCGGTAAAGAGGATCGCCGATGACCGTGGTTTGCCACGAGAGGCCGTACTCCGCCGACCAGGCGGCTTCGCCGAAACTGAAACCCTCCAGCAACCAGTGGCGCAGCAGCGTGCCGGCATCCGACGTGCCAGCCAGGTAGGGCTCATAGACCGACCCCAGAGTGACCGTGGCGCCCTTAGCCAGAAACGGGCCGACCCAATGCGCGTTGGTCGAGCGCAGCGTGGCCGCGCTGAACGAGTGCAGGTGATAGGCGAAGGCGCCGGGCATGAACTCGACACGTTCCCGCGCGAACGGGCCACACGCGTTGCCGGCATACCAGCCCGCGTAAATCGCGACCTGACTCAAGGGATACTCCGGCGGCAGCGTCGCCGGCGCCAGGTCCACGGCGACATCATACCCTGCCTTCGCGCACGCCAGCGCCGCGCCGCGCAGCACGTCGTCGCCGAGCTTGTAAGTGCCCTCGCGGAGCCCTCGCAAGTCCACGTAAGCGCGGCCCCACAAGCCATCGCGTTCGGCCTCCAGCGCCTTGTCCACTAGACCGCAGGCGATGTTCGCGTCCGGCCCGTCAAGCCGGGCGACCAGAAGGATGCCGTTGGTGGGATGCAGCAGGGCCGGCTGGGTGGCGCGATAGACGGGGTTGGTTTGCAGGCCGGCGAGAGGAGGCTTCTGGAGGAGGCGCGGCAGCCAAACCAGCTCACTGTCCACCGCCGCTTCGTTACGGCGCAACTCGGTCGGCACTCCGGGGGGGACATCCTCGACCAGGAGCGGATCGGCGCGAATCTTGAGCGGCATGCCAAAGCAAAGCACCGCGTAACGAATCCGCGCGGCCACGACCCGTGGCGCTTCGTTGGTGGATTGCGTCTCCGCCTGCGCCGAACTGAGTGAGAACATCCCTTGCGCCACGAGCCATTTGAACAAGGGCTCCTGCAAACCGATCCGAAACTCCGCGCGGCTGATCTCTTCCGTCAGGGGCAAGTCGAGCCCCAAGATTTGCGCATGCGGCACGGCGCGTTGTTCGGCGTAGTGCTTTGCCACGCGCTGCGAGTCTTGGGAGCGCACGTTGTAAACCACCACGGCGGCGTCACCCGTTTCCACCGCCCCAGAAACACCGTGCGACGCCAGAATCGCCCAGCACCCCAGAACAGGCAGGCTGAGGCGGGGGAAGGAAAGCCAGCGGATCACGCCTTGATCAACTGCCGGGTAGCGGCGGCAATTGCTGTTGCGTCGGCGTGGTGCCCGCGGCGCCGGGAGGGGTCAGCGGCGTGGGTGGCAGCGGCGGCAATTCGCCGCGAGCCACGGCCGCTTTCGTGCGTTCGCGTTCCACCTCCATGACAATGATCTGTTCCTCCGGCGTGAGTTGTTGCTGGGGTTGCGGCTGTTGCGCGACCGTCGGCGACACCCCGGTGGGGAACCCGCCCGAAGACATGCCGCCCACGCTCCCCACGCCCAGTTGGGGCGTCGAACGCATTGGCCGGGTTGGCAGTCCGGAGGGCGTTTGCACGCCACCGTAGCTGGCGGCGCCGGCAGTTGGCATGGGAGACGGAACGCCGGCGGGCCGCACTTGGGGTTGGGGCAGGCCGGCCGGCATGGGGACGCCCGGGGCAACTCCCGGGACCGGCGCTGTCGGCGTGGGGGCCGCAGTCTTGGCGATGAAATCCACGAGGGCCAGATTCGTCACCAGTCCGGCGTTGTTGAGCTTGACCGTGCGCGCTTTCACGTCAATCGCCAACACCTCAATCGCGCCCTGGCGGCCGCCTTCATCCAAGGTCAAAGAGGTTTCCTTGGGCGGAGTGCCCGGCTTGGGCGGTTCGGTCACTTTCAAGAAAACTTGCCGCTTGCCCTTGTGCTCCCAGAAGCCGACCAGCTTGACCTGGCTGGGCGGCGCGAGTGGCGGCGGAGGATTGGGGTCGGGGGGTGGCGGCGGGGGATTCAACCCAAAGGTGTTTCGCGCGACAATGTCTTGAAAGGGATTGTCCCCCCCGTCCGAGGTCACGGCGAGCGCCGGCAACACCAACCCCGCCAGGGCCAGCCCGCACCACACGCTGCTCACAATCCGTTTCATGCTCGCAATCTAAGCCTTGCTGTTCAAAACACCAGCCCCGCCTTTTGGTTGCGCCAGGATCGCGGCCCAAAGACAAAGCCCGCCGCCGCGAGTCCAACTCACGGCGGCGGGCACGGGAGAGCGATCAGTTGGCCTGACGGCCGCCGATGCCCTTGACGCCCTTGCCAAGGGCCTTTGCGGCTTCTTTCGGGCGCAGATCGCGAACCGCCTTG
Source organism: uncultured Verrucomicrobiota bacterium (assembly GCA_964548925.1). GTDB lineage: Bacteria > Verrucomicrobiota > Verrucomicrobiia > Limisphaerales > MWDV01 > MWDV01. The sequence continues at coordinate 29,606 of CAZJTM010000052.1, forward strand.
CCCGCCTGCCACATCTCGGAATCGCGAATGGCCGTGAGTTCCTTTTGCAGCAACTCCTGGTAGTTCGGACGGCCGCAGGCGGAGAGCACCCGGGCGCATTCCTTGCCGGTCTTGACCCGCTGGTAAAGCTCCTTGAAGACCGGCAGGACGGCCTTCTTGAACTTGGGCTTCCAATCCAACGCACCGCGCTGCGCCGTGGCCGAGCAGTTGGAATACATCCAGTCCATGCCGTTCTCGTCCACCAGCCGGATGAGCGACTGGGTGAGTTCCTCTACCGTTTCGTTGAACGCTTCGCTCGGGGTGTGGCCGTGGGAGCGAAGCACGTCGTATTGGGCTTCCATGATGCCGGCCAGCGCGCCCATGAGCACGCCGCGTTCGCCGGTCAGGTCGCTGAACACCTCGTGCTGGAAGGTGGTCGGGAACAGATACCCCGAGCCGATGCCGATGCCCACCGCCAAGCAGCGTTCCTCCGCGCGACCGGTATAATCCTGCTCGACGGCGTAGCTGGAGTTGATGCCCGCGCCGGTGAGGAAATTGCGGCGCACGTTCAGACCCGAACCCTTGGGCGCGACCATGATCACGTCCACGTTCGGCGGCGGGATGACGCCGGTCTGCTTCTTGTAAGCGATGGAGAAGCCATGCGAGAAATACAGCGCGTCGCCGTCCTTGAGGTTGGCCTTAATGGTCGGCCACACCGCGCGCTGGGCGGCGTCCGAGACGAGCAACTGAATGATCGTGCCGCGCTTCACCGCTTCGGCGATGGGGAACAGCGTCTTGCCCGGCACCCAGCCATCCGCGACGGCGCGATCCCAGTCGCGTTTGAATTCCGGCGCCTGGCCGACGATGACCTTGAAGCCGTTGTCGCGAAGGTTCAGCCCCTGGGCCGGACCTTGCACGCCGTAACCGATGATCGCAATGGTTTCGCTCTTCAGGACTTTGCGGGCCTTGGTCATCGGGAATTCCTTCCGCGTGACCACGGTTTCCATGGTGCCGCCAAAATTGATCTTTGCCATGTGTTTCTTCTTCAGGTTGTGGCGCGCGTTTTCATTCCACGCGCCGGGTTGGTTCAGTTGATGTTGTCGGTTGGACTCAAAAGCGATCTCACGCCGCCTACTTGCGCGGCAAGGCGACCTTGCCTGTGCGGGTCAGGTCCATCACGCCGAACGGCTTCATCAGTTCGATGAATTTCTCCACTTTGCTCTCGTTGCCGGTGATCTCGATGGCAAGGCTCTTGGACTGCACGTCCACGATCTTCGCCCGGAAGATGTCCGTGATCTGCATCACCTCGGCCCGGCTCTCGGAATCCACTTTGACCTTCACGAGCACTAGTTCACGGTCCACGTATTCGCCGTCGCGGAAGTCCTGCACCTTGATGACCTCGGGCAGCTTGTTGAGCTGCTTGACGATCTGCTCCATCGTGGCGTCATCGCCGCGCGTGACGATCGTCATGCGCGAGGCGGTCATGTCCTGCGTCGGGGCGACATTGAGCGAGTCAATGTTGTAGCCGCGTCCGCTGAACAGTCCGGTGACGCGCGTGAGCACGCCGAACTTGTTTTCCACCAGCACCGAGATTGTGTGTCGCATAAAGGTCCCCGTGACTCAGGGAGGCGAAAGCTAGCAACGGGGCGGGCACGGGTCAATTTGGGATTTTGGCTTCAAAAGAACCCAGAATCGTTAGCCAGTTGGGGTGAACGCGAGCCTGGCGTGTCTGGGGTTCGT
>CAZJTM010000053.1:0-30799 GCA_964548925.1 uncultured Verrucomicrobiota bacterium
TGACATTTTGCGACGGAACCGTTCATGTCCTGAATTTCACGCCGTTAATTGCGGAATCGGTGGGCTTGGCCCCGTTGCGGGATGAAGCCGTGTTCGCCACGGGTGGAATTATCGAAGGGGAAGGGTGGGCTGTCGTGTGGCCGGAGCCCGACATCCAGATCGGCGCGGACACCCTGTGGCTGGACGTCCAGGCCCAAAATGCACCAGACGAGAATGCCCGCATCTTCGCCGAGTGGCGCGCCCGCCACGGCCTTTCCCTGGCCGAGGCGGCCAAGGTCCGGGGCGTCGTGCGCGGGCCCGATGGCCAACCCGCCGCAGGCTTGGAAGTGCGGATCGTGGGTGGCTACAGCTCTGGCAGTGGAGGTGTGAAGACCGACGCGGAGGGCAAATTCGCGATAGACTGGAATCCGCGCCAGTTCGGACGTTCCGACATGACGTACTGCGTGCTGGTGCGCGATCCCGCGCGCAATCTGGCGGTGGCTGAGGACCTTGAGGAAGACGGCGGCCCCATGGACCTGCGCCTGGCTCCGGCGATGAGCATCGTGGGCCGCGCCGAATGCGGCGGTAAACCGCTCACCAACACCACCGCCACGCTGGTGTTCTGGTCCGGCAACACCGGCATGCATCTCCAAGGCTTCTGCACCAACACCAACCAAGTGGGCCAGTTCGAGATTCCGGCCCTTCCGCTGGGTCGCCGCTACGGCCTCAATGTTTCGGCACCCAGTTACGGGCAGGTGTACATCAACACTGTGGAATCCGACGAGGCGAAGCGCGTCGAGCTGGACACGGTGGAACTCAAGCCCGCGAACCTCAAGCTCGCGGGCCAGGTGCTCGACGCGGATGACAAGCCCGTCCCCGGCGCGCACGTGAGCATCAACGGCGAAGGCCAGCCCAACGGCAGCACCCGCACGGACCGCGAAGGCCGGTTCCATTTCGACCGTGTCTGTGAAGGCTCGATCCGCCTTTTTACCAGTGCCCGGAACTCCCACGCCAACCTTACGGCGGAAGGGGGCGATACGAACATCGTCCTGCGCCTCGGGGAACAGACAGCCATGTATTCCGGCGGCACTTCCAAGAAACTCAAGGGTGTCGTCACCGACCTGGATGGCAAGCCCGTCGCGGGTGCGCAGGTGGCGGTCTTTCCCTTCAGCAACTCGCGTTGGGTGAAGACCGGCGCGAAGGGCGACTTCAGCCTGAGTTGGAATGTGCCGGAATGGCAGATGCAACAGGGCGGTGATCCTTGGCTGGTGATCCGCGACCTGACGCGCAATCTCGGGGCGGCGGAAGTTGTCGGCGAGAGCGTCACCAATCTCAACGTGCAGTTGAAGCCGGGCCTGACGGTGGTGGGACGCGTGGAGTCTCCCGATGGCACACCGCTCAACAACGCTCAAATTGGCGTCTGGTTGACGGCGAGCCGCATGTCCAGCCACCTCAGCGAACAACTCGCCAATACGGATGCCCAGGGCAATTTTGAAATCAAGACCGTGCCGCCCGGACCGAAATACTCCGTCTATGCCAAGGCCAAAGACCGCGGCAAGAAGCAGGTCGAGCTCGACGCCGACGGCGAAACCAACCGTGTCACCCTGCCGACGTTTGTGCTGCAACCCGCGGATCAGATCGTGGCCGGCGAGGTGATCGGGCCGAACGACAAACCGGCCTCCGGCGTCAACGTATCGCTCTCGGGCGAGGGGCAGCCGGAGGGCCATGTGACCACGGACAGCAAAGGCCGGTTCAGCTTCAAGGTCTGTGACGGACCGATCCGCCTCTTTGCCAGCAGCCAGAGCGGTTACGCCAACGCCTCCGCCACGCCCGGCGATACGAACGTCGTGCTGCAATTGACGAGCACCGGCTCCTCCCGCCGCGCCCCGCCGCAGCGCGCGTCCTTGACCGGCAAGCCCCTGCCGGACTTGGCGGACCTCGGCTTTGCTCCAAACGCCGCCCCAACCGGCCAGCCACTGCTGCTCTGCCTGCTGGACGCCGAACAACGCCCGTCCCGCCGCGTGGCCCGGCTCCTGGCCGAGCAAAACGACGCGCTGAAGCAGAAAGGCGTGGCGCTCCTCGCCGCCCAGGTCGTGGCCGCCTCGGCCGATTCGTTCCGGGACTGGACAAATTCCGACCCCGTGCCCTTCCCGGTAGGATTTGTGGAGAAGAAGACCGCCGCCAACCGCTGGGCGACCGGCGTGCCGTCGTTGCCCTGGCTCATCTTGCGGGATGCCCAGGGCAAAGTCGTCGCCGAGGGGTTTGGCTTGGATGAGTTGGACGTGAAGCTGGCGGAGGCGTTGAAGAAGTGAACTGCGCCGCCTCACCATGGCGGCAGCTTCTTTGACCGCGTCAGACGACTCCGCGCACAAGGTCACCCTTCAGCAAACCACCCACGGGAAGCCGAGCCGCCAGACATTTCTCCTCGCGGGCGCACCGGCTTGGCCGCGTGCAACCCCGGACTCCTCTGAAAAGCTGGCTTGACGTCGGAGCCGGGTTGGGGTCTTGTGCTGAGCCATGAAACACGGGCTGATTGGTTCCAGGGCTTCGCAACAACCGTTCACGTCCTCCGCGCTCCACACTACCAACTGCCGACCGTTTTTTCGACCGACGTTCGCTTCGGCGCGCCGTCTGGCGTTGGCGTTCCTTGGCCTGCTCGCCGCCTTGGTGGTGGCACGCGTCGAGGCGCAATCCACCAACGCCGCCTACGGTCTGTTCAAAGGGAAGGGCTATTGGCAGTTCACCGACAGCATGAGCATGGCGGACCCGAACCGCACCGCGTACTGGGAATGCTGGGTGCGGCCAACGCAGACGGGCGTTTCTTCCGAGACGACCGTGCTCAGTCCGCTGTCCGAGACCGAGTCCCTGGTTGCCGACGCCGAGGGGGAACGCCTGCTACTGCCCTTCCCATCCCAGGTGATGTGCGACGCCTCGTTTCCCGCCGGCGCCTACGCGCTGATGAACGCGTTGGATGGCGACGACCGCACGGTGAACTTGACTCTCCCGGCGACGGGTTATCCCCCTGTCCCGTTGTTCGTGTCGGTGGCAGCAATCACAACTCCGCCGGCGGGGCAACCCTTGGACGTGAACTGGCAGCCGTTCACCGGCGCCGGCCCGAACGATCTGATCCAGGTCAGCCTGGAGGACATCTGGGATCAACCATTATGGCACACGCCCTGGCCCGGCCAAACCGGCGCGCTGGGGGCCACGAACACGCATTGCACCATTCCCAGCCGGTACCTCGTCGGCAACACGAACACCCCTTATTATTATCTCCGAATCAGCTTCATCAAGGTGAGCACCGCCGGCGATGGCGGGTACCCCGGCTCGAAGGCCACCGCCGGCCTGGTTTCAACCACCAGAGTGATGATCTATCTCCCGGTCCAGCAAGGCGGCGACGTGGCGGAGTACCGTCTGCTCGGTGGCCAAGTCTGGCGGCAGGCGACCAATGGGACACCCGTGCCGGCCACCGGAACCAACGCCTGGCTGTTCGAAGCCGTCGCCATCGGAACGGACGGCGGGCGCGTGACCAACGCGGTCGTTCAAACCCCGGCCAGTCAAGTCCTCCACCTGACGCCCGGCGGTGATGATCGGATGCTTCTTTACCAGGCGGCGTTCCCGTCGGAAACCTCATGGCAGCAGGCCGTGCCCTTGGGAACCTACCAGTGGACCTTCCACGGCGCCGTGGAGGGGGAGCAGCACGCTGGCCTCAACTTCGGCGCGGCCAGTTGGCCACCCGCCCCTGTCATCGTTGGGGTCGCGCAACTCCAGGCCGGCGCGTTCACCAATGACTTCGTCCTCCAATGGAATCCGATTTCCGGCGCCACGACGAACGACTTGATCGAGGTGGCGATTGTTGATCGGAAAGGGAACGTCTCCTGGTCCTACCCCGACCCCGCCACGGGCGACGCTCCGTTGAACGGCACACGGACCTCGCTGACCGTGCCGTCCGGAAGTGTGGTCGGGGGTCGGGATTACGAAGGGCGAGTGCGCTTCCTGAAAGTCCAGGTGCGCGACACCGACTCGTTGGCGGGCGCCACGGGTTTGTCGGCGCGGTTTGCCGAAACCCGCTTCCCGCTGGCCACGCTCTCGGCGCGACCGCTCGAGGTGCTTACAACCAATCTGGCCCCCGGCGCAGTTGGCCAGGATTATTCGGAGGCGTTGGCGTGCGATGGCGGGCGGTGGCCAGTCACCTGGGCCATTACTCAAGGATCCCTCCCCCGTGGCGTGCAACTGGATGCCGCCAGCGGCGCGGTCACGGGCATTCCCGCCACGAACGGCACGTTCAACCTCACGGTCCGAGTCAGTGACAACTACGGCCAGGCCGCCTCGCGGGCGATGTCGCTCGTCGTGACCGGCACGGTGCCGCCGCTGGAACTGGCGACGACGAATCTCCCGCCCGTCATCCCCGGCATCGCGTACTTTGCCGAACTCGCCGTGGGCGGCGGCGTGCCTCCGTACCAATGGACGATCACCTCCGGAAGCTTGCCGGCGGGGATCGAGCTGCAGGGCTGCTGCGGCCAGATTGCCGGCAAGCCCACCCAGGCCGGTCTGTTCGCCTTCCAACTGCGACTGCAAGACGGCGCCGGCCAGACGCAACAGCGCACGCTGTCGCTCAACGTTCCGCCCTCGGCCTTGGAGCCGCTCCTTCGGATCACCAGTGCGGCGAGACACGGCGACGGCCGCATCGCCCTTGGCGTCAATGGGGCGACGAATGATCCCCTCACGGTGGAGGCGTCCGACGACTTGCGCGTCTGGACCCCCCGGCTTGCGACCAACCTGCCGGCCAGCCGGCTGCTGGAATTCACCGATTCCGCGCCGGGCCGCCGGTTTTACCGCGTTCGGTTCGGCTGGGACGGCCCGGCGCCCGATCCCATCCTGGTGCAGCCAGTGTTGAATACCAACGTCACCGTGAGCGCGGCAGTGGACGCTAGTGGAGCCACGCTCAGGCTAACCAACGGCGCCGGCGTGGTGTTCGCCTTGAACCTGCCCACCAACTCCGTCCTCGTGCCGACGACCGTGACGATGACGCTGGTGCAGAGCCTGGCGGGCCAGCCGTTCACCAATGGATTGATCAGAGCGGTGGAATTGCGACCGGAAGGACTCCACTTGTTCAAACCCGGCACCCTCACGATCACGTTCCCGGGCGGCGCGCCGGCGGATTTCACCGCGTTTTCGTATGGCCGCGGGGGGCGGGATTTTCACCTGTATCCAGCCTTTGCACGGTCCGGCCAGGTCGTTCTGCCCATTCACCATTTCAGTGGCCACGGTGGCGGCAATGCCTCCACGCAGCAGGCAGCCAACACCGTCAAGCGCCCGCCTTGTCTGCCCATGTCCCAAGGAGAACAAGAGGTGGGCAAGATCCTGCGGGACAGCTATCCGGACATGCCCCCCGCGAGCGCTCTCCAGCCACCGATCACGGCGTGGTACAACCAGTCGGTGCTGCCCCACCTCAAGGCCGCCGAGGAAAACGACGCGTTGCTGGACGACGCCGCGGCGGAATTCCTCTGGTGGGCGGCGATGAACCAGCTCCTGGGTTTGGGCGACGGAATGGACCCAAAGGCGTTGCAGTCGCTGGCCAAGGGCTTGGCCAACGCCATCAACCAGGCCAACGCCCGCTGCGTGACCGACAGCAACCTGGGCGAAATCCCGAACATGTTCCGGCTGGTCAAGAACGCCCAGTTGCTCGGCTTGGAATCGTACTATCCCGACGTGTTCAACACCGAGGAACTGGCTGACCGCATCAGCCGCTGCGCGCGGTTCGAGCTGACCCTCGAATCCCTCATTGACTTGGACAGCGGGAAGTTCTTCGAGCAAGTTCGCTCGCAGCCCGCCCACATCCAGTGGGACCCGGCGACGTTAAAATACACCATCGCCGACACCGTCGGCATGAATCTGGTCTTTTGGCACATGGAGAATGAAGGCGGGCGGGTCAGACCGGAGGTCGGCAAGGGCAAGCTGCACATCGGCTACATGAACATCTGGCGTGACGAGCCCGATCCCGACGCGGATCCGCCGCAACCGGCAGACCCCTGCAAGAAGGCGGCCCCCGACAACTCGCCGCCGAAGATTTTCTGCTTCTTCACCCTCGCCGACCCCGTCACCGGCATCTGGTTTCAAGATGCCGACGGCAACTGGCACCTCCAGCCGCTCACCGGCGACATGGGCGGGCGCTGGCAACCGTTGTTCAAGGTCGCTCACCTCGAGGAATTCATGCAGTTCCCGGATTTCTCAGGATCGGGCGAACCGGTTGAAGGCTACGGCGTCAAGGATCGCTGGGACTACTTCGGCAAGCGGCTGTTCGCCCGCGCCACCTATGAAGGGCCCGTGGCGTACTCGGGCGGCAAGGCCGACGAGGTGACCACGCTGGAACTGCGCCACGCCCCACTGCCACTCCGCAAAGGCAAGTAGCGGTCCGGCATCCGCGGGAGTCCGCGCGGTGGGCGTGAGAAGAAGCTTCTCGGATGGAGTTTCCAGTCAAATTCTCACGTCGCGCCCTGCGTCTGCCTTGAGGAGTGCGTTGGCGATCCAGCTTGGCGCGACTGTTGCGGGAAGCCGTGGTGCGTTTGAACAGACCGCGCGCCGGCGCCGTCCAAGCAGACAACACAACAGACCAGCCACATTGCCCATGAAACGACCCAGTCACCCAAGCCACTGCCGCAGCGCGCTGCGCTCCGTGATCTGCCTGGCTTCAGGTCTCCTCTGCGCAGGTGCATTGCCAACCCCCGCGCAGGATACCCTGGAGCGATCCTCCACCCTGCCCGAGCGCCAATTTCACGAGTCACTCCGCCGACTGGAACGCCTGCCCAACCCCGCCGAACAGGCGCGTGAGGCGGATGCCCTGCTGCGCGACCGCTGGCTCTCCAGCCAGCAGGTGAAGGCCGTCGCCCGAACCATCTCGCAGGAGGACGTGCGGCTCAGTTTCGCGCTGAGCGCCTACCCGCGCACGGTGGACCCGGAGAATTTCTATGAGGTCTATGACACCTTCACGAACTTCTCCAAGGTGTTCCGCCTCCATGACCAGATTCAGCGACAGCATCGGCAACCCTACCCGCCTTATGCGCCGCCACCCGTGCCCGTCGCCCTGCAACCCATCACCGACGAAGCTTTCGCCGACCTGCTAAAGGCCCTGCGCGCCGAGGTCATGGACGACAACCGGAAATCGCTCGCGCGCCAGATGCTTTCCGGCCGGCCGCGCTTTCTGTCCCGCCAAATCCGCGATCTGGTCAAGCTCTTCACCTTTGATGACGGGCGGTTGGAAATCGCGAAGTACGCCTACGACTCCGTGTTGGACCCGGAGAATTACTATCTTGTCAATCAGGCATTCACGTTCAACGACCGCAAGGAGAGCCTGGCGCGCTACATCGAATCCCGGCGAACCGAGCGGCCCCCGCGCCCGAACCAGTGAATCGGAACGATGCAACGGCCGCCGGACAGGTCGCCACACCGAGCCTCGGAAGCCACCCCGACGAAACCGCCGACCATTCCGCCGAACTCGGAACGAAGAGACGCGAAGAGCGTGAAGGGACGCGGAGACTCGCGGAATCCAACCGTAGCGAACATTCTGCGCGTTTCCGGTCTCCGCGTTGAGCCCGGCGGACTGATCCCAAAGGCACCCATGCGGCGGTGTTGGGCTTGAATTCATCACCAAATTGCTTCGTTTCCGCGTGAATAAAGACGATGCCGCCGGCTTCAATAGAGCGTGAATCGCTCACGTCGCCTTAAACACGCGTTTCGCGTCGCCCTTGCGCTGGCCGCCGGCGCCTGCGGAGTTGCCGCCGCCGAATCCGCGAGGTCATCCGCCGGTTACCTGCCCCTTTCCAGTTCCAATGCCGCCGGGATCACGGATCTCGTCCTGATTTATCAGGGCGGCACGCACCGGCCCGCGTGGACCGTCGAGCAGTTCGCGCCGTACGTCAGCTTCCACGAAACGAATCAAGCCAAAGCCGGCTGGCTTTTCGACGGCTTTCTCTTCATCGAGTTCCAAGATGGTCGTGGGCATGAGTTCGCCCGTGGCTACCGGCAACAACCCGCCCGCAAGGAAGACTGGCTCTGGTTACTGGACCGCAATTTTGAGAAAGGCCGCGCGATTGACGCGCTCGACACCGCCATCGCCACAGCCGCGGAGCAGAATGGCCAGCCGCAGCGCCGTCGCCAGGTCGTGCTCACCCTGCCCGAACCGATCCACAGCCAAACCAACTGGGGCGAACTCAGCGGGCGGGCGCTGGATTTCTCGAAGCCGGAGGATCGCGTGGCCGCCTGCGCGTGGCACGTGCGGACCGCGCTGGCCAAGTGGCGGGCCCTTGCACCCAAGAATCTGGATCTCGCTGGCTTTTACTGGGTGGCCGAGAACGCGCATCAAGCGGGCGACATTCTGCCGCAGATCGCGGCGGACCTTCACGCGCAGGGGCAGCGCTTCTATTGGATTCCCTACTGGAACGCAGCGGGCGGCGCCGACTGGCGCAAGCTCGGCTTTGATGCGGCGTACCAGCAACCGAACCATTTCTTCAACCCAAAGGTACCGGACACCCGGCTGGACGCCGCGTGCGCCTTCGCGCGCACCAATGGCATGGGACTGGAGTTCGAGTGCGACGAACGGGCAACGACATCGGCGGAGCTGTTCCGCCCACGCCTGCGGGCCTACTTGCAGGCTTTTGAGCGGAACGGCGTGAAAGCGCACGCGGCGATGGCTTACTACGAGGGCGGCGGCGCGTTGCTGGCGATGGGGCAATCGAAAGACGCAGAAGTCCAAGAGCTATACCGCGAAGTGGCGCGCTGGGTGGCCACGCGGCAAAAGCTGGCGGACGCCGGGCAACGTGCGGCACGGTAGCCGCGCGGCGGCCCGGGCGCGACAGTTCAGTCTCTTGCGGGGCGGCGCGGGCCACCGGCCCGTCGCGTCGGGCAACCTGCCGGCGGAATGGTTCGCAGCGCCTTTGGGAAGGCAATCACGCGACGGTGACAGCGGCGCCTCTTGGCCTTCCGGTCGGCAAGTTGCCGAACGGCACAGGCACGTCGCCGGGGCTGCCCTCCCAGAAACTGAGATGCGCTTGCGGCTCCGCTGCCGCAAAAAAGTCGGTTTGACCTGGTGGCGGCTTTCGCCAAGCATCAGGGCATGAATGGCGTTCTGGATTATCTTCAAGCAAATCAGGCACGGTTCGTTGAGGACCTTTGCGACTACGTTCGTTTCCCCAGCGTTTCCGCCCAACCGCAACATCGCAAGGACATGCAGGCGTGCGCCGAGTGGGTGGCGGCGCGTTGCCGGAAGATCGGCATGGAGGCGGAGGTATGCTCCACTGCGGGGCATCCCATCGTGCTGGCCAAAACGCCCCGCCGCAAAGGCCGCCGCCATTTCATGGTCTATGGCCACTACGACGTGCAACCGCCCGAACCGTTTGATTTGTGGAAGACACCGCCCTTTGAGCCGACCCGCGTCGGGCAATCCCTCTTTGGCCGTGGCGTGAGTGACAACAAGGGTCAGCACCTCGCCCATCTGCTCGCGGTGGAAGCCCATCTCCAGACCGGCACGGAGCTGCCGTGTGATTTGACCTTCGTCATCGAGGGCGAGGAAGAGGTCGGCAGCCGCAGCTTGGCGAGCTTCCTCAAGCAGCGCCGGGCGGAATTGCGCTGCGACGCCGTGGTGGTGTCCGACACGAGCATTCCCGGACCAAAACTGCCGGCGCTCACTTACGCGTTGCGCGGCATCATCGGGTTTGAAGTCACGCTGCGCGGACCGTCGCGCGATCTGCATTCGGGCCTCTTCGGCGGCGCGGTGGAGAATCCCGCCATGGCTCTGTGCCGATTGCTGGCCAAGGTTCACGACGCGAACGGACACGTGACCATCCCGGGGTTTTATGACGGCGTGGCCAAGCTGACGGCGTACGAGCGGAAACAGATGGCGCGCATTCCCTTCAATGCCGCGCACTTTCGCCGACTCGTCGGCGTGCCCCAACTTTTCGGCGAGCGCGGTTTCACGCCCGACGAGCAGCGCACGGCCCGCCCGACCTTCGAGATCAACGGCCTGACGAGCGGCTACCAAGGCGAGGGCAGCAAGACCATTGTGCCCGCATGGGCGAAGGCCAAAGTCACGATGCGCCTTGTGCCTAATCAGTCGCCGGACAAGGTGCGCAAAGCCGCAGCGGCGTTTCTGAAGGCGCACTGCCCGCCAACGATGCGAATCGAGATCAAGGCTGGCCACGGCGCGGAAGCGTACCAGGTTTCGCCGAAGAGCCCGGATGCCCAGGCCGCGCTTCGGGCCTTGCGACAGGCGTTTGGCCATGAACCGGTCTTGTTGCGCGAAGGCGGGTCCATTCCCATCGTGAACCAGTTCAAGCGAATCCTCGGCGCGGACACGTTGCTGCTGGGGCTGGCGCTGCCGGACGACAATGCCCACTCGCCAAACGAGAAGTTTGATCTCGACATCTTTGCGAACGGCCAACGGATGAGCGCGCTGCTCTGGCAGGAACTGAGCGTGGTCTGAGCCTCCCGCGGGACCTGGGGCCGACCAATTCCTGGCGGGCAAAGCCGACCGTCTGCCGGGGGATCGTACTTCTCGCTTGGTTCGCGAATCTCGCGTCTGCACCTTCCCCAAGGAAGCAGATCACGCGCGGGGACGCCGCGCGTGAGGCTCGACTCAAAAGATGGAGGTCGAGCAGTAGCTCAGTTCGACGGAACCTTGTCCCACTTCGTGTTCCGCATGTCGCCGGAACGTCCGAACTCCAGGTGCATGTTGAACGCTTCGCCCAAGCTTTGCAGCGAGTGGCCTTCGCCGCCGCGGTCCATGTATTCGCGGAGCAGCGGGCGGTAATCCGGATGCGCGCAATTCTCGACGATGAGCTTCGCGCGGCATTGTGGCGACTTGCCACGCAGATCGGCCACGCCCTGTTCGGTAACAATTACGCAGACAGAGTGCTCGCTGCTGTCCAAATGGCTGACCATCGGGACGATGGTGCTGATCTTGCCGCCCTTGGCCGTCGAGGGGCAGATGAACATCGAGAGGAATGCCGCACGAGCGAAGTCCGCCGAGCCCCCGATGCCGTTCATCATGTGCGTGCCGAGGACGTGCGTGCTGTTCACGTTGCCGCTCAGATCCACTTCGATGGCTGTGTTCACGGAGATGGTGCCGATGCGGCGGACAACTTCGGGGTTGTTCGTGATTTCCTGCGGACGCAGCAGCAGGCGCGTGCGGAAGAATTCCCAGTCCGCGTAGATGCTTTCCAGCGTCGGCGGCGGCACGGTGAGCGAGCACCCGCTGGCGAACGTTACGCGTTCTTTCTTCATCAGCGCGATCACGGCGTCCTGAATAACTTCGGTGTACATCTGGAAGTTCGGGATCGCCGGATTGTCGGCCATGGCCATGAGGACGGCGTTGGCGGTGTCGCCCACGCCGGATTGCACGGGCAGAAACGTCTTCGGAATGAGGCCGCGTTTGATTTCGCGGGCGAAGAAGTCCGCGACGTTGTGGCCGATCTGAGCGGTCAGTTCGCCGATGGGATCAAACGCGCCGGTTTCATCGGGCAACTTGGTTTCCACGACGCCAAGGATTTTCGCCGGGTCCACCTGAATGACGGGCTGGCCAATGCGGTCGCTGGGGCGGAACACCGGGATGTCACTGCGCATCGGCGGGTCTTCAGGCTCAAAAATGTCGTGCAGGCCGCGCAGGAATGACGGGTGATAACGGTTCAACTCGATGATGATGCGGTCGGCCTTGCTGCAAAACGTGGGCGAGGCGCCGACAGACGAGGTTAACACGATCTCGCCATACTTGGTCACGTCGCTGGCTTCGATGATCGCGGTGCGGACGTGGCCGAGAAATCCATAGCGGACGTCCTGCGGCAACCGCGAGAGGTGCATGTCGAAGAAACGCGTCTCGCCGGCGTTGATGCTGCGGCGCAGATCGGGATCGGACTGGTAAGGCGTGCGGAAGCCAAAGGCCTTGGCCCGCGCGAGCGCGCCGTCCAGCGAGCGACCCGTCGAGGCGCCGGAGATGAGGTTGATCTTGAAGGGCCGGCCCGCTGCGTGTTCAGCCTCGGCCTTGGCGGCAATGGCGGAAGGCACGGCTTTGGGCGCGCCGGCGGCGGTGAAGCCGCTCACGCCGATGGTTTCGCCGTTCTCAATGAACTGGGCGGCTTCTTCAACAGTGAGTTTCGTCAGAGGTTTCATGTTCGGTTTCAGATCTCGTGCAGTTGCCGCACTTGGTGCGACTCGTAAACAATATGCTTGTGAGAGCGGGTTTCCAACCGCAGCCCGCCGTGGTCGTCCACACCCAGGAAGCGGCCATTCACCGTAACGCCATCCAGATCGAGACTGACCTCGCGGACCTTGCCCCAAAGCTTGTTGATACCCTTGACCGCATGGGCCACGCCCTCACGCTCAACTTCGCCGATGACCTTGCGCAGCTCGCGGAGAACGCGAAGCGCCAGTTCATGCGGCGAAGGTGGATGCGCCAGAAAATCCGAGAGCCGGGCGACGTGGTTCACGAGCGACGGCTCAATCTTCTCCGGATGATTCGTCACGTTCAGCCCAACACCAACAACGGCAACACCCGCGCGCGGTTGGTCAATCAGAATGCCCGCCAGCTTGTGGTCACCGATCATGACGTCGTTGGGCCAGCGCAGGCGAAGCTGGCTCAAGCCCACTTGCGCAACGGCACGACAAACGGCGAGGCCCGCGAGCAAGGGCAGGAGTTTCGTGGCGTCCCCGAGCCCATCGGTCGGGACAACAGCCGAAAGCCACAGTCCACCGTCGTCGGAAACCCATTGGCGCTGAAAGCGGCCGCGCCCGGCGGTCTGGCGGTCGGCGCGGACGGCGTTCCACACTTCCAACGACGCGGCGGCGGCGTTGGTAGAGTCCAGCACGGGCAGTTCCCAGAGCTTCCAACCTTCGGCTTCGGTGAAGTTCGCGTGCTCCAGGCCGGGCGGAACAGACGCGGGCTTGGCGGTTGCTTTCATGCGTGACAAGAGTTGGGCGGTAATGATGTTGAATTCTGCGTCCGCTGCATGCGTGATGCGGCCAGCAGACCCGGAGAAGTCTTATCGGATGCAGCCTATTCCAGCGTCACGAGGGCCTGCCCCTCGTCCACCACGGCGCCGATGCCCACCTTCACGTCTTTCACCGTACCGTTACGGGGGGCGGTGATAAAGGTGTTCATCTTCATCGCTTCAAGGGTCAGCAAGTGGTCGCCTTCTTTCACGGCTTGACCGGCCTGGACGTTGATGGCGGTGACACGCCCCGAGAGTGGGCTGGGGATGTCGTTCGCTCCGGCTTTGGCGGCGGGAGCAGCGGCGGGCTTGGCCGCCGGGGTGGCCACAGGGACAACGGTAGCGGGGGCAACGCTCGGCAAGACGGCCGGCGCCGGTGCCGCAGGCGCGGCGGCGGCGGGTTCATCCGGCATTTCGACGGTGACGTCGTAAGCTTTGCCATCCACAGTGACGCGAAGTTTCTTGATCATATCAAAGCGAAAAGTTGTTTAGCGGATTCGGTGCGAGGAGTAGTGGGCGAAGCGGCCCTCAATGGCCCAAGCGTTGACCCACGTGACGACCGGCGGCGCGCGATGAACGTCCACGATGCGGTAGGGCCGGTGCAGGACCATCGCGATGGCGGCAGAAATGACGGCGAGCAACTCGCCGTTGGTCAAACCCTCGTTTGAGGCGGCTAGGGACTGGTCAAGGGCGGCGTGCGCGGATTCAATATGGGCGGCAGCCTTGCGTAAGGCGGCTTTCACGTCGTCCAGCTTCGTGCTGTCGTCCAAGTTGGGCAGCACTTTCTGGATGACCGCGACGGTCTGTTGGAGCGCGCTTTGGATTTCATCGCGGCGCGGGGTTTCCTCCAAGCGCGGCAAAACGCGCTGAAGAATCGCCAATGCCTGGCCAAGGTGAGCCTCGGGCGGCTGGGAAGTTTGCGAACTGCTCATGGTGCGATACGCAGCAAGCGGGCTGAGGTTTACAGCGGGATGGTCCCGTGTTTCTTCGGCGGGCGGGTTTCGCGCTTGTTGAGGGTGTTGCGCAGGGCCATCGCCACGACGGCGCGCGTCTCCGCCGGGTCAATCACGTCGGTGATCATCGCGTGCTTGGCGGCTTCGTACGGCGTGCAGAATTTTTCGCGGTATTCCTTCACGAGTTCGGCTTCCTTTGCTTTGGGGTCGGCAGCAGCGGCAATCTCGCGTTTGAAGAGAATCCGCACCGCGCCCTCCGCCCCCATGACGGCGATTTCCGCCGTGGGCCAGGCATAAACGCAGTCCGCGCCCATTTCCTGGTTGCACATGGCAATGTAAGCGCCGCCGTAGGCCTTGCGCAGAATCACCGTGATCTTCGGCACCGTGGCGGAAGCGTAAGCGAACAGCATCTTTGCGCCGTGGCGGATGATGCCGCCGCGTTCCTGCTGAACGCCCGGCAAAAAGCCGGGCACGTCCACGAGGTTCACGATCGGGATGTTAAAGGCATTGCAGAAGCGGATGAATCGCGCGGCCTTGTCGGACGCATCAATGTCGAGCGTGCCGGCCTTCACCGCAGGCTGGTTGGCGATGATACCAACCACGATACCCTGGATGCGCCCGAAGCCGACCACGATGTTCCGCGCCCAGTCGCGCTGCACTTCCAAGAAATCTGCGTCGTCCATGAGCCGCGCGATGACCTTGTAGATGTCGAACGGGTCTTTCGAGGTCGCCGGAATGAGTTCGTTCATCCCGGGGACGGGAGAGAGGTCGGGATGCGCGACCGGATGATGCGGCGGGTCCACGACGTTGTTCGGCGGCAGGAACGAAAGGAGCTTGCGCGCGATCTGCACGGCATGCGCATCATTCTCAGCGACGAAATGGATGTTGCCGCTGACCGTCGCGTGAGCCTCGGCGCTGCCGATGTCGTCCATCGTGCATTTCTGTCCCGTCACCGCTTGAATGACTTCCGGCCCGCAGATGAAGAGATTTGAGGTCCCCTTCACCATGATGATGAAGTCCATCAGGGCCGGCGAGTACGCCGCGCCGCCCGCGCACGGCCCGGCGATGATCGAAATCTGCGGCACGACGCCGGAGAGCAGGACGTTGTGGTAAAAGACCTTGCTGTAGCCGGCGAGCGAATTGTCGCCTTCTTGAATGCGGGCCCCCCCGGAATCGTTGATGCCGACGACCGGGCAGCCGATCTTCAGCGCGTATTCCATCAGGTTCGCGATCTTCTGGGCATGCACTGCGCCGAGCGAGCCACCGCCCACAGTGAAGTCCTGGCTGAACGCCGCCACCGGACGGCCGTCCACCTGCCCCACACCCGACACGATCCCATCACAGGGCAGTTCCTTGTCCTGCATGCCGAAGTTGTGGCAATCATGCGAGGCGTGCAGCCCCCATTCCATGAACGTGCCCGGGGTGTAGAGCGCGTCGAGCCGGTCGCGCGCGGTCATCACGCCCTTCTTGCGGCGGGCTTCGAGCTTGTCGGCGCCGCCTCCGAGGCGCGCGGCATTTCTGCGGTCAGCGAGTTCCTTCAGCAGATTGGGGTCAATGGCCATAAGTGAGTGTGTAGTATGTCGAAATCATCGGTGGTTTGCCAGCATGGTTTGCCGAGGCGGCTTCAGTGGCCTCCGCAGCAACAACTTCCCCCCTTGTGTGCGCAGAATTCCGTCAGCACTCCGAACGTGGATTTCGGATGGAGAAACGCGACGAGCTTGCCGCCCGCGCCGTCGAAGGGTTTCTCGTGAATCAACTTCACGCCGGCGTCCGCGGCTTGTTTGAGTTGCGTCTCAATGTTGTCCGTGGCAAACGCGACGTGATGGATGCCGCCAGCCGGATTCTTTTCCAAAAACTTTGCAATCGGGCTGTCCGGGCTGGTCGGTTCGAGGAGTTCAATGTGAACCTCGCCGCACGCGAAGAACGCGGTCCTCACTTTTTGGGACGGCACTTCTTCCTGATGCTCGCACTTCAGACCCAGCGCCTTTTCATAGTAAGGCACGGCTTCAGCGAGTGATTTCACGGCGATTCCCAGATGATCAATTTTCTTTAGCATAAAGTTTCTCGGCTAGGCCTGTCCCGGCGGGACGGCTTCGGGTGAACTGGGCGGCGCGACGGGCCGGACGCCCGGCCGATGATCGAACGCATCCAGCAACTGCTGCGCAGCCCGCACGGCGGTAATCTCGCCGGCCAGCAGCGCCTTCTCGATTTGCGGGCGCAACGTGCGCTGCGCATGGTGACGGCGAAAGCGGCGGATCAATTCGTCCGTCACCAGTTCCTCCATCCATTGGAGGCGATTTTGGTTCCGGCGCGCGGCAATGACTCCCGCCGCACCCAGTTCCGCGTAAAACTTCTCGACCGTTTGCCAGAACTCCGGAATCCCTTCGCCCGTCAGCCCCGAGCAAAGTCCGACTTCCGGTCGCCACGGCGGCGTGGCCGGGGCCATATAGTGCAACGCCATCGCCTGCTCGCCGCGCGCCGCCTCAGCCCGAATGCGGTTGTCGCCGTCGGCCTTGTTGATGAGGACGTGGTCTGCCATCTCCATGATGCCGCGCTTGATCCCCTGCAAGTCATCACCCGTGCCCGCCACGAGCAGCAGAAGGAAGAAGTCCACCATGGAGCGCAGCACAACTTCGCTTTGGCCCACGCCGACGGTTTCCGTGATGACCACATCGTAGCCCGCGGCGTCGCAGAGCATGCGCGCTTCGCGCGTACGCCGCGCCACACCACCCAGCGTGCCGCCGGAAGGCGACGGGCGAATAAACGCGTTCGGCTCGCCCGCAAGTTTCTCCATGCGGGTCTTGTCGCCGAGGATGCTCCCCCGCGACCGGGCACTCGAGGGGTCAATCGCCAACACCGCCACGCGATGGCCCTGTTGGCAAAGGTAACAGCCCAGCGATTCGATGAACGTGCTCTTGCCCGCCCCCGGAACACCGGTGATCCCAATGCGCTTGGCCTTGCCGGTGAACGGCAGCACCCGATGCAACACTTCCTGCGCCTGCGCCTCGTGCGTCGGATTGGTGCTTTCCAGCAGCGTGATGGCCCGTGCAAGGATGGCCCGGTCCGCCCGCCGCACCCCTGCCACGTAATCGTCCACCGTCAGCCGGGGCTTGCGCGCCAGCGGCGTGAGAACGGGCAGCGGTTGGGTGGCAGCTTTGGTCATGGTCATCAAGGACGGCGGCAACTCAGACAGCCTGGAGGTGGCGGCAACTGGACGCGGTTGAATCACAGATGCGCCAAGCGGCTGCGCAATTCGGTGACGATCTGCTTGGCGGCTTCCGGAATTTGTGTGCCCGGCCCGTACACCGCCGCGGCGCCGTTCTGCTTCAGGAAGTCGTAGTCCTGCGCCGGAATCACGCCGCCCACGACAATCATGATGTCGGGCCGGCCCAACTTGGCGAGTTCCTCGCGCAACTGCACCAGCAGCGTCTTGTGCCCGCCCGCCAGCGAGCTGATACCCACGACGTGCGTGTCGTTCTCCACCGCCATCTTCGCGGTTTCCTCGGGCGACTGGAACAACGGGCCAATGTCCACGTCAAAGCCGAGATCGGCGTAAGCCGTAGCGACCACTTTCGCGCCGCGGTCGTGGCCGTCCTGCCCCATCTTGGCGATGAGGATACGCGGACGCCGGCCATGCCGCTCGGCGAACTGGTCGGTCAACTGACGCACCTCGTCAATCGAAGTGCCCTGACCGTATTCACTTTGATAGACACCGGACACAGAACGGATGACAGCCTGATGACGCCCCATAACCTTTTCAAGTGCGAAGGAGATTTCACCCAAACTCGCGCGAACCCGCGCGGCTTCGATGGCGAGCGCCAAAAGGTTGCCCTCGCCCGTTTGCGCCGCCTGCGTCAGCGCGGCAAGCGCCGCTTCCACCTTCGAGTTGTCGCGCTCGGCTTTGAGCTTCTGCAAACGCTGGATCTGCGCGTCCCGCACGGTGGCATTATCCACTTCGAGCACAGGAATGATCTCCTGCTTCTCAAGCCGATACTTGTTCACGCCGAGGATCGTCTCCCTGCCGGAGTCAATGTGTGCCTGACGGCGGGCGGCGGCTTCTTCAATCCGCAGCTTCGGCAAGCCGGTCTCGATGGCCTTGGCCATGCCGCCGAGGCTTTCGACCTCCTCAATGTGCGCCCATGCGCGGCGCATCAGAGCGTGCGTCAGCGCCTCGACGTAATACGAGCCAGCCCACGGGTCAATCACCTTGGTGATGCCCGTTTCCTCCTGGAGAAATAACTGCGTGTTGCGCGCGATGCGGGCCGAGAAATCTGTCGGCAGCGCGATGGCTTCGTCCAGCGAGTTCGTGTGCAGCGATTGCGTGTGGCCGAGCGCGGCGGCCATCGCTTCGATGCACGTGCGCGCGACGTTGTTGTAGGGGTCCTGCTCGGTCAGTGACCAACCCGACGTCTGCGAGTGCGTTCGCAGCGCCATGGATTTCGGGTTTTTGGGATTGAACTGCTTGATGAGCTTGGCCCAAATGGCGCGGGCGGCACGCATCTTCGCCACTTCCATGAAGTAGTTCTTGCCTTGCGCCCAGAAGAACGAAAGCCGCGGCGCGAAGGCGTCAATGTCAATGCCCGCCTTCAAACCGGTGCGAACGTAATCGAGCCCATCCGCCAGCGTGTAGGCCATTTCAAGGTCAGCCGGCGCGCCGGCTTCCTGCATGTGATAGCCGGAGATCGAAATCGAGTTGAACTTCGGCATCTTCTGCGAAGTGAACGCGAAGATGTCCGCGATGATGCGCATCGAAGGAGCGGGCGGATAGATGTAGGTGTTCCGCACCATGTATTCCTTCAGAATGTCGTTCTGAATTGTGCCCGAAAGCTGCTCCAGCTTCGCCCCCTGCTCTTCCGCCGCGACGATGTAGAACGCCAGGATCGGCAACACCGCGCCGTTCATGGTCATCGAGACGGAGATACGATCCAGCGGGATGCTGTCAAACAGCACCTTCATGTCGAGGACCGAGTCCACCGCCACGCCGGCTTTGCCGACATCAGCAAAGGCGCGCGGGTGATCCGAGTCGTAGCCGCGATGCGTCGGCAGATCGAACGCCACAGACAAGCCTTGCTGGCCGGCAGCGATGTTGCGGCGATAAAATGCGTTGGATTCTTCGGCCGTCGAAAAGCCGGCATATTGGCGCACCGTCCACGGCTTCGCCACGTACATCGAGCCGTAGGGGCCGCGCACGTAAGGCGCGATGCCGGGCATTGTGTCGAGGTGCTCGCAGCCCTTCAAATCTTCAGCGGTGTAGAGTGGCTGGAGATCAATGTGCTCCAGCGTCTTCTCGACGAGTTCGTTCAGCGACTTGCCCGTCTCGCGCTCAATCTGCGCTTTCCACTCCGCATACCTCACGCGGGGCGCGGGCATGTCGAAACCGATGGTCGTGAAATCAGGAAACGTCTTCATAGCTGCACGCCGAGTTTCGCGGCGATATTGGTCAAAACGTCGAGCGCGTTGGCCCGGATGTGGATGAATTCGTTGACACCGGCGGCCTTGTGGGCCTCGATTTGTTCCGCTGGATAGCCGGCTAGGATGACGAACACGTCCGGCTTCTGCGCACGGAGGGTCTTTACCAGCGCGGGCACGATTTCCGGATAGGTGTCGTCCGTGGAGCAAATGCAAACCGCGTTCGCGCCGGACTTGAGCGCGGCGGCGGCAGCCTCGTCAGTGCTCTTGGCGCCGGGTGGCACGATGACCTCGAACCCGGCGACCTCGAAGAAGCCGCGGGAGAAATCCGCGCGAGCTTTGTGCTGCTTGAGCGGGCCCATGTTCGCGAGGAAGATTCTCGGACGCTGGCCCGACTTCGCGGCGTGCGCTTCCACCGCCTTGCGCAGTTTCTCGAACTGGCTCGCGGCGCGCGTGAGCACGACCGGCTTCACCGGCGCGTCAGCCTTGTCCTGAATGCGCACGGTGCGCGTGATTTCGCCGAGTGTGGCGCCGGCGGTGACCGCCTCGACGCACGCCTCAAACAGCGCGGCGTTGGCCTGCAACAGCGTGCTGCCATCCGGCCCGGCGGCAGAACCATCTTCTCCCCCAGTTTGAAGTTTGATCTGCGGGCTGGAAGCACCGCAGCACGTTGGCGAGGCCGCCTGGAGCGTGCTGCTGTCCGTCTCGGCAGCAGAACCATCTTCTTCCTTGGCTTGAAGTTCGATCTGCGGCCTAGAAGCACCGCAGCACGTTGAGGCGACTGCCTCCGCCTTGCCGACGATGCCGGACAAACGCTCGAGCACCGCCTTGTGCTGCGGGATGTCTGCCGCAGTGCGAGCCGCGGCAACTTGTTTGGCGCGCGACTTCTGAAACGCCTCCATGTCCCTCACCGGCACATCCAGCGGCTTCTCGGTCACATTCGCATACACGTTCGTGCCGATGACACTGTCGCGACGGCGGACGACGTTCTTCAACTTCTCGGCGGCGACCTTCGCCACCTCGGCTTGCGGCCAGCCCGCACGCATCGCCTTGGCCATGCCGCCGAGCTTCTCGATTTCTTGGAATAACGCCCAAGCGCGGCGGGCCAGATCGTCCGTGAGCGTTTCAACAAACCACGAGCCGCCCGCCGGATCAATGACCTTGGTGAGATGGCATTCTTCGCGCAGCAGGAGCTGCTGATTGCGCGCGGCGCGCTGCGAGAATTCGTCTGGCGTGCGCACAACTTCGTCAAACGCGCTGACCTGCAAGCTATCGCAACCGCCCAGCACACCCGCGAACGCCTCGACCGTCGTGCGCAGCATGTTGACGTAAGGATCGTAAGCCGTCTTATTGAAGAGGCTCGTGCGAACGTGGAGCGACGCGCGTTGCGCCGCTTCCGAACCGCCGAGCGCCGCCACGAGCCGCGCCCAGAGCAAACGCGCCGCGCGGAGCTTGGCGATTTCCATGAAGAACTGCGAGCCGACCGTGAACGCAAAACGCATCCGTGGGGCGGCGGTTTCCACATCTACACCACGGGCGTTCAACTCGCGGAGGTATTCGAGCGCCGCCGCCAGTCCAAAGGCCAGTTCCTGCACCGCGTTGCCGCCAGCCTCGTGCCAGGCGCGGGTGTGAACGCAAACCGTCTGGAGTTGGGGCGCATTCATTGCCGCCCAGGCCGTGAACGCCGCCATCTCGCGATACGCGGCTTCGAGCGACTGGGGCAAAGCGCCTTCGTGCGCGAGAATGCCCAGCGGGCTGATTTCCACGCAGCCGCGAAGCTTGGCGAGGTTTGCGCCGCGCTTCTTCGCCAGCGCCACCAACAACGCGCCGACCGGCAGCCCCGACGCGCCGGATCGGATGAACAACGGCACGGATTCCAAATCCACACCCGCGAGGGTGCGATCCAGATCACTCAACGTCGCGATGGAGAGTCCAGCCACGCCAACGTGCTCGCTCGCGCCCGGCCAATCGGGATCGGCGCCGTTCCGCCCGGCTTTGTCGAGCACGATGTTCAGCGCGGTCAGGCCGCGTTCCAAGCCATGCCGGGCCGCTTTGTTAAACTCTTCGGGGCTCGACGCGACGATCTCTTGCGACACTGCCCACGGTTGGCTCACGTACACGCCCGCCCGCGTGCCGCGCACGAACGGAGCGAATCCCGGTAGCGACGCCGCGTGTGCCACTTTCGCGCCGTCCTCCGGGCGGTAAATGGGCTTCAGCGTGATGCCCTCGTAGGTGCTCGTAAACATCTTCTTGTCGAATGGCGCGCCTTTCAGCTCGGCTTCGACAAGGGCCTTCCAGTTTTCGTAGCTCACCGGCGGGAACTCCGCGAGGAGCGGGCCGCCGGTTGCTTGAGCTTTGGTTGAACTCATAAAGTGAAATCCGAAACTCGAAATCCGAAATCCGAAGCAAACCCGAATTCCGAACTCCGAAATTGCGTTGGGTGACGACTCAGCCTTCCAGCGTTTCGACGCTGACTTCGTGGCGCTTGCCGTTGATTGTCACAAACATCTGCTTGCCGTTTCCGGAACGCGGTGTCGGAGCAGCCGCGGCGGGCTTCGCGGCAGCGGCGGCGGACGCAGCCGCTGGAGCGGGAGTCGCGGGCTTGGCTGCCGGAGCGCCCTTGTAGAGCGCCTCGACCTGCTGCGGGAACATGGCGAAGAGCACAACGGTTTCGTCGTCTGTGGGCAGGCCCTTCTCGGCGCACTGCTTGCGATAGCCTTCCATGCCAGGCGGAAGCAAGTCCGCCGGACGTTCGGTCACCGGCTTCTTGCCGGTTTGCTTTTCGACCTGCGCCAGCACCTGCGGATTGATCGGGCCGGGCGTCTTGCCGTATTTGCCCAACGCGATGTCCTGCGCCGGCTGACAAATCATTTTCCAGCGGCCGAACTTGACGTTCATCATCGCCTGCGTGCCGACGATCTGCGACGTGGGCGTCACAAGCGGCACGTAGCCCAGCGCTTCGCGGACTACGGGGATTTCCTTCACCACTTCGTCGAATTTGTCCGACATCCCCTGCTCTTTCAGTTGTGTGCGGAAGTTGGAAAGCATGCCGCCGGGGACCTGGTAAATGAGGATGTCCGAGTCCACGCGCTCATTGGCCGGGCTGGTGAACTTCTCGAGCTGCCTGTAAACATCCTCGAAGTGCGTGCGCAGTTTGGTCAGCTTGGCGGTGTCAAAGCTTGGGCAACGCGGATGGCCTTCGAGCAACGCCAGCATGCGCTGGGTGTCCGGCTGCGAAGTGCCGTTGGCGAATGGAACGATGGAAACCTCGACGCAGTCCACACCCGCCTCGATGGCCGCGAGATAGCTCGCCGCGCCAAGACCCGCCGTGTCATGTGTGTGCAGCGTGATCGGAATCTGGACCTTGCCCTTGAGTTCTTTGACCAGCCGGAACGCGATCTGCGGCTGGATGATGCCGGACATGTCCTTGATGCCGATCGAGTCGCAGCCCATCTTTTCGAGTTCGACGCCCATCTTGACGAAGTTCTCGACCGTGTGGACAGGGCTGATCGTGTAGCAGAGTTCGCCGCGGGCGTGCTTGCCATACTTCTTGGTCGCCTTGATGGCCGTCTGAAGATTCCGCACGTCGTTCAGGGCGTCGAAAATGCGCAGAATGTCCATGCCGTTCTGGCAGGTGCATTTGACGAACGCTTCGACCACGTCGTCCGGGAAGCTGGCGTATTGGACGATATTCTGGCCGCGCAGGAGCATGAGTTGCGGCGTCTTGGGCGCAACCTTCTTGAGCGTGCGCAGCCGCTCGAAAGGGTTCTCGTTCAGGTAACGGAGACAGGAGTCAATCGTCGCCCCGCCCCAGGTTTCCAGCCCGGCGAACTCCATCTCGTCGAGAATGGGCGCGGCGGGAAGCATCTGCGGGGTCGTCATGCGGGTGGCGGCCATGGATTGATGGCCGTCGCGCAGGACGGTGTTGTTGAACCGGACTTTGTTCGTTTTCATGTTCAAATTCTCAATCAGGGCTTCCGGCCTGCCGCCGGGACTCCAATGTTGGGCTGTTCTTCAGGGAGGTCAGCGGAGCAGGGGCGGGAAGTCTGCCAATCAAAACTGATGTTGGTGTAACTCAAAGCGAGGTTGGCCGCATGACATTTTTTGGCAAGGCTTACGCGTTTCTTGAGCAACCCGGCAATGTTGGTGAAGCAACGGCTCCTTTGCAAGCAATCCAGTAAGCGGTTTCACGGAACAACGAGGACTCGAACCGCAGCAAGGCCGCCAAGCCGCGCCGAAAACGACCAAAAAACGCGCGGAAAAGGGGAGAGTGGACGCCTGCGGCGAGGGGTCCCGCTCCCCGGAAGCGGCAGTATTCTCGGCCAACCACTCAAGCAGCGCGCCTTCCCGGCAAGTGCGTTGGCGCCTATTCATGGGGTGATAGTTGATTCCACAATGGCCGCGATGGTAGCGAGCGCATTCCCCTCAAAACGGTTGTTCACAAAGACAAACAAGCGGCGCGGTCGGGCAGTCTGCCGTGCAGCGTCAATCAACCGCGCCGCCGCCAGGCGGGCTTCCGGCTGGGGTTCCTGCAGACGGTCGTATGGCGAAAAGAGTTTCACGGCGTCCTCGTAGCGGCGTCCCGGCCGCAACAACAGGCGCATGGCCGCGAGTTCTGAATTTGTGAGGCTGCCGGGCAGCGCGACCTGCTCGTTGACCGGCGGCATGGCCTCCCAACTGTTGAAGACGTGCGCCACCCCATGCCGCGCCAGCGTTGCAAAGTATTCGGGCTGAAGGAAACTCGCGTTGCGAATCTCCACCCCATAGGGCCAGCCGCGCGGCAGCATGCCGAGAAAGGCGTCCAAGGCTGCCACAAAGTCACGCCCCCGTGCAAGGTCGGACGGATAGAACCGCGAGAACTCGAACATCAACAGACCGACCTTCGCGCGGATGGCCTCACACGGCGCGAGAAAAGCCGACGCGAACAACGCGGCGTTGAGGAAATTCGCGTTCGGCTGACCGGCGCGCGGGCCAAAGCGAGGCTGGTTGGGGAACCTCTTGATTGTTATCTCGTCCGTGACCTTGAACGCGAATTGGAAATCCATCGGCACCTGCGATGCCAGCCCTTCCAGCGCGCGGGCGTCCGGGAACTTGTAGTAGGCCGCGTCCACGCAAACGGTTTTGAAGACCTCCGCGTACTCCACGAGGCAGTTGCGCTCGAAGCGGGTTTCCGCGTAGCGCCCGCGCCAGACGTAGCGGGCGCGGTCGTAAAGCTGGCCCAACCAGCCCGGGTATTTCCACGATGACGTGCCGACAAAAACACCGGCTCGCGCCAGGTCGGCGAGTCGCGGCTGCATTCGCCCGCGATCGAAACTCACAGCGGTCATGCGTCCAATCTACCGTAGCATCGGACTTCCCGCCAAAGCTACGCCAGCCAACACGACGAGAATGATTCCCGCGCCGAGACCGTGGCCGTTCGGAATACCCTGTCGCCCAATGAAGAATCTCTCCTTGCACCGCGGAGGTTCGCCCGAGAATCCAAAGCGTCCAAGGATGACTTGGGTCGAATCCTTGCACGTTCTGAATTCACGGGGAGAATTCCCCGAAGGATTCTCACCCCGACCCCCTGAACCGTAGCGGCGTCTCGCCAGTGCGCCGCCATCTTCCTCCTCCAAGAGCATGCGGCGCTCTGGCAAGACGCCGCCACGCCGAGGTTTACGGAAGGTTCGCGTGGGTTCATGGTTGCCGTGCGCGAGCGAGGAGTCTCGCTTCGGAGAATCCTCACTTTGGCCCCGACTTCCCGGCGTCTGGCATAGCAACGGCGTTGATCTCAAATTGCCGCCCGTCTGAGAACCTTGCCCGCCCCAAAACGCGCGCGTTCTGAAACTGATTCTGCGCAGGCGAGAAGTTCTCGTAACGCCCGACCACCCTCGCGGCCTGGTTGCTCAGACCGTAATGTTGTCCACTCGGAAGTTGCTGGACGCTGCCGGTAAACACGACGACTTGTTGGAGCGTTGCGTTAGTGCCACGGACGCTGAAAGGCAACAATTCCGGCAAGCCTTGCGCCTTGGAGTCCAGAGCCTTCCCCGCCTCCCGCCGGGCGACAACGGTCGTCCCATTGTCACGGGCGGCGAAGAAGACAGACGACTCCTCGGCCGCGGGGGTGGGCGACACCGGGTCGGGCAATCCCACCGAGCCGACGTAAACCGAGCCATCGCGGTCCACGATCCGAATCTGTCGCCCCCGCAGTTCAAACTGGAACGAAGCCAGCACCGCATCGCTCGCAGTGGCTTTCCCCGCCACAGAGCCGGGCCTCGGGGCCATGCGCGCGAAGTTTTGAACCGTGACTTGGGAGACATTAGTAACTGGTCTGGCTGCCGACGTGGCCAGCGCGGATGGAGGGTTGGCCTGCAACAATTCCTCGGAAGCGCGCTGAGGCACAGATGCCAAGGTGCGTCGCGCGACTTCGCCGCCGGGGGACGCAAGTGGAGGAAGGTTCGAGCGGCTCGCGCTCCGTTGCCGCCCGATCGCCGTCTGCTCCCGGGAACGCCGTTCGGGCGTCGCGCCCTCCGCGACGGACGAAGCGGCAGCCTCCAGTTCATGCGCCGCGATTCCCGGACGCGCAGCAACGCCGCTGGCGTTCGGCGACACCGCTTTCAGGGTTGCGGAGGCTGGTGGGAGCGGTGATTCCGCCCGCTTCGTCTGTGCCAAATCATAGGCCACACCTGACTGCGGGACTTCCCGCTCCGTCAGCGCATTCGCCTGCAAGCCAACCTGCTTATCGGACACCTTCCCCGAAGTTGAGGATGGGGCACGGGAAACCATCTTGGCGCGTGGCGGCACAAGCGCCTGTTCCCGCTCGACCGCCGCTGTAGTGACCGGCTTGGCGGGCGAGGGCGCGGACGCGGCCGGGGGCAGTGCGGGCGTCTCGAAAGCGCGGCCGGTGGTTTCCCGTTTGGCCAGGGTCATTGTCGTCGGAGCATCGTCCTTGGGTGGAATGACCAGAAACGCGCCGATGCCCACTACGACCAGCAAGGCGGTGACCAAAGCGAACTTGGGCCAGAGACTCCTCCACCCCGCCCACCGAGCCGTCGCCCCCGCGTATTCCCGCGCGTGCTGCCGTGCGACTTCTCCCAGCAACATCCGGCGCGTCGCCGGATGCAGCACGGGCGGCGCCCCGGCCTTTTCGCGCCGGGTTCGGGCGAAGGCCCGCAGTAGTTTCTCGATGTGGCGTTCAGGTTGCATGACTTGCCATCACAGGTTAGACGGGAACGCCGGAGATTTCTCCCCGGAAAAAACCTCGCGCGCAATTCCCTCCAGCCGATCAAGACACTTGCTCAACCGGGAACTGACTGTTTTGGGATTCAGCCGCAGTTCCGCGGCCAGCTCCTCGTAGCTCAGATCGCCGAAGTAGCGGAGTTCGATGATCTCGCGGCAAGGTTCTTTGAGCCGGTCGAGCGCGGCGTGAACCAACGCCATTTCCTCGGCCTTCAACAACGCGGCGTCGGGCGGCGGCGCGCTGGCAGGGGGATCCGGTGCGTGGCCCGTAACCGGGTCTTCGGCCTGCAAAGACACCGCCGATTGCCCTCCGCCGCGTTTGGCGGCGCGCTGGCGTTCGCGGAAATCCCGCGCCTTGTTCGTGGCGATACGAAACAGCCACGTCTGGAACTGGCTCTGCCCGTGAAACGAGGCGATGTGCCGGATCACGGAGAGAAACGTCTCCTGGCAAATCTCCTCCACGTCCTCCGGGGTGAAGTCGTGGCTCAGTTGGAAGATGAAGCGTCCGGCGACAGCATAATACCGGTCAAACAGGGCGTCCCACGCCTCCGTTTCGCCACGGCGGCAGCGGGCGAGCACTTCGCTTTCCGTCCCCAAACTCATCGCGGCCCACTGTACGCATCCAGGCCCTGCGGGGCGAGCTTTCGCTCGGGCCGGGGAGTCATCCGAGCCGGGCAGAACTTGGGCGAATGGCTTGCGTTAGCCAACAAGAAAGCTGGCGGCGGCGGCAGTTTACTATTGACGGAGGGGGCCATTAAGGCGACAAGGAAGCCGCACCTATGTCACTTGAATTTGCACTCGACAAGTATCCGGTGGAAGTCCGCCTGCGCGACGGTACGGAATGCACCATTCGCCCCTTGCAGCGGCAGGACGAGGCGCGGCTGCGCAAGTTCTTTGAGGCCGTTCCGGAGGAGGAACGCCTCTTCATCAAACGCCCCATCGCCGACAAGCGCGTGCTCCGGGACTGGTGCGCCAAGATGGACTACGAGGTCAACCTGCCCTTGGTCATGCTCAACCGCGGCAAGATCATTGGAGAAGC
Source organism: uncultured Verrucomicrobiota bacterium (assembly GCA_964548925.1). Taxonomy (GTDB): domain Bacteria; phylum Verrucomicrobiota; class Verrucomicrobiia; order Limisphaerales; family MWDV01; genus MWDV01. Next base: position 27,576 of record CAZJTM010000053.1, read on the forward strand.
CACCCTCCACCAGCGTCCCGGTGGCTGGAAGCGCCACATCGGCCTGGTCACGTTGCTCACCCACCTGGACTACCGCGGCCTCGACGTGTCGCGATTGCTGGTTCAAGAGATTGTGCATGTGGCGCCGTATTGCGGATTGAAAAAGCTCGAGGCGGAGGTCAACGGCGAGCGCAAGATCGCCATCCGCGCCCTCATGCAGCTCGGCTTTCGCGAACTGGTGCGCTTGCGCGATTACCTGCGGGACATGAAATACCGCCCGCACGACTACGTCCTGCTCGGGCTGGACCTGATCACGGACGAGGAATACACGTCGGCGGGCTGAACCCACGGCGTCCACCAAAAACGCGGCGGACACTCCTCTTCTCGACGCTCGTGGATCACCGCTTCTGCCGCCAGCGGGCGAGCAGCGTTCCGGTCATTTCCTCGACAGCGGGCACCTTGCACGCGAGCGTCACCAGCCAGTAGGCGATTGCCGCCACGGTGGCCGGGACAAACACCGCCCCGAGACGCTGCGGCAGGGCGGCATGCCCAATCCAGTTTTCCCAGCCGCGCAACATCACCCAGGTGATCCCAATTGCCACCAAACTTGCCAACGCCAGCGCGCCCAAACTGGCCTGCAGTTGGCCCAAGTCCAGCCGCTTCAGCTTCCGCCGCAGCGCGTGGAGCAACAGGCCGCAATTCAAAGCCGAACTCACCGTGTTGGCCATCCCCAGCCCGCCTTGGCGAAACCACTGCACCAGCGCGACGGAGCAGATCAAGTTCACCACCAGACAAACGATGCTGATCTGCATCGGCGTCTTGGTGTCTCCCAAAGCGAAGAAGGCGCGGGCCAGGACGTTGACGAGGGAGTAGGCGACCAGGCTGGGCGCCAAACATTGCAGCGCCCACGCGGCGCGGAGGGTCGCGTCCGGACCAAACCGCCGGCCCTCGAACAACAGCCGTATGATCGGCTCCGCCAGCAACACGAGCAACACGGCGGCAAGCAGATTCACCAGCAACAGGTGGCTCATCCCCTGGCGCAGCGTCGCGCGAAAGCCGGCATAGTTCTTCTCGGTCGCAAGGCCCGAAAGCGTGGGCAGGAGATACGTGGCCACCGAGATGCCGAAGACGCCCTGCGGCAACTCCATCAAGCGCACGGCGTAGTTGAACGGCGCGATGACGGGCGATTGCGGCGTGTCCAGCCACAGGCCCAGGTTCTGGATGATGACGACGTTGATGTGGAACGCCGCCACGCCGATCGTGCCAGGCAACATCTGCCTGATCACGCGGCGCACGGTGTCATCGCGCCACGGTGAAACCCACGCATAACGAAAGCCCTCCCCACGCAGCGAAGGCAACTGAAACGCAGCCTGCGCCAATCCCGCCGCCAGCACGCCCGCGGCGAGCGCGAAGATCTGTTCGTGCAACTCCGCGCCCATCCGCGGCGCCAAGAAGATCACGGACGCGATCATCACCACGTTGAGCATCGTGGCCCCCATCGCGGGGATGAAAAAATGCCCGCGGGCGTTGAGCATGCCCATGAAGATGGCCGTGACGCAGACGAGCAACATGTAGGGAAACATCCAGCGCAACAGGCGCAACATGAGGTCGGTCTTGGCCTCAAACGTGTGCCAGGCGAGCGCCAGTGACACCCCGAGCAGCACCAGGCCGATGATCGCCGCGCAGGCCACGATTGTGCCGGAGATCACGGCGTTGGCCGCGCGCCACATCTCCGCCGCCGGACCGGTCTTCTCTTTCTCCTTGAAGATCGGAATGAAAGCCGCAGTCAACGCGCCCTCCCCGAGCAGCCGGCGGAACAGGTTCGGCATGGTGAACGCCACCTGAAACGCGCCCGCCACCCAGCCATCGCCCATGAACCGCGCATAGACCATCTCGCGCACCATGCCCAGGATGCGGCTGGTCAGGGTGGCGCTCGCCATCGCGGCGGACGATTTGAGCAATTGCGACATTGGGCGCGGAGTCTAGCGGCCCACGTCTGAACTCCAAAGCGTAAAACCGTTGAGCTTCCTTCAACTCCCGCAACAGCAGACGCGAGGCCGCTCTATCTGAAGTCGCAACCGGGCGGGCTGGTTTCAGACGAAATGCGACGCTTTCTCCGCCGGGTTTCTGCAAGACGTGCGTGGTAAAGTGGAGGGTAAACATGAGCACGATAACCAGCCCAGAACCGCGCACCGCCGCCACGCCGCAGTCGCAACCCGACTTGCCCAATCGCGCCGTCGCCCTGACCGCGCAAATCCTCCGTGATGCCGCGCGCCGCGAAACCGCCGCCGAACAGAAACGTCGCGCCAAGATGGCCGGCATGATGGCCGACCCTGCGGGTAAGGCATTCACCATCGCGTTGTCCGACCAAATCCTGCGCATCGAGAATCCCGTCCGCGCCGCGCAACGGCTTCGCGATCTTATCGAGCGGTTGGGTATCCCGTCATACTTCACCACGCTGGAGAAGGCGTTGCTCCGAGGTGGCGCGTTCGGGGCGCAATGGCTGCCGGGTGTCGTCATGCCGCAAGTCACCGAATACGTCCGTCGCGAGTGCCGCCACGTGATTCTCCCGGCCGAGGACGCGCCGCTGACCGCCTATCTGCAGGGCCGTCGAACGAGCGGCGCGGGCATCATCATAAACCAACTCGGCGAAGCGGTGCTCGGCGAGCGCGAGGCGGGCAACCGGCTCGACGCCATCCTGAACCGGCTTGCCGACCCGCGCATTGACCGCGTCTCGGTCAAGATTTCCGCCGTGGTCAGCCAGGTGTATGTGGTCGCTTACGAGGCGACCCTGGCGTTGTTCAAGGAGCGGCTGCGCCGATTGTATGACGCGGCCATCCGGCACGGCGGCGCGAAGCCCAAATCCGTCACGCTCGACATGGAGGAGTATCGCGATCTGCACCTGACGCTCGACGCTTTCAAGCTGGTCCTGGACGAAAAGGCTTACGAGAAACTGGAAGGTGGCATTGTGCTCCAAGCCTATTTGCCCGACTCGTGGCCCGCGTTGCAGGAACTCACGAAGTGGGCGCGGGCTCGACAGGCCCGGACTGGCGCGGGCCTTCGGCTGCGGCTCGTGAAAGGCGCGAATCTCGCGATGGAGCAGGTCGAGGCCGCGCGGCAAGGCTGGGAACAAGCGCCCTACAAGTCCAAAGCCGAGGTGGACGCAAACTACAAGCGGATGCTCGAATTCGCCACCCGCCCGGAGAACATTCGCGTGGTGCGGCTTGGCGTGGCGAGTCACAACT
>CAZJTM010000054.1:0-30774 GCA_964548925.1 uncultured Verrucomicrobiota bacterium
GTTCTTACCACGCCCTCCATCCGCAGAACAGAGGGTCGCCCCAACACCGCTTACAAGCCAAATATAAAAATAGTCGCTCAAGTCAGCATAGCCAATGTTGTCGTAGTATGGAGGATCGGTTGAAATACAAACGCCATCGACTGCAAAGGGCTGGGTAGCGTCGTGTGCATGTACTTGTCCTCTTCCTTTGGCCGGCAAACATTCAACAACGTGGGCGACCGCCTCGCTGGCCGAGTTCAAATCTCCCGCAGCATCGGCGAAAGGATTGGCTTCCGCAAAATCCCATACCATCGGCAGTGCTTGCCTTGCGAAGGTAGAACGGGTAGCTCCCGTCCCATGGCCCGAGCGCCAAGTCACGATGGTGGAGAGATCATCCGCGACAGCATTGACACAACAGGCTAAGTAGACAGCAAGCGCATCTGAATACTCGCCGTTACCTCCGGAGTCAGCGAAAACAGATTGTCGGGCTTCCGCTACTAGATCGCAGAATGTCGTGAGTGCTGTTAACTGACGCGCAGAGAACAGATGCCAATGCTTCGTCATTCCGTAAAGTTGCACCCGAAACCCCAATGCCTGCTGCGGAATGTCCGAATCGGGAATGTCGTGTGGAACAGCGCTAGCGGCAGTCTCTTCGTGTTCTTCTGTGGGAGCCAAATAGAGCCTGCCGCCTGGTCTTTCTGCTGCGATCGCCATTAACCGCGCACCGAGCCGCCCCGCCGTTCCCTCGCTGCGAATGTAGTCGAGCGGGATGGGACTACCAGTTAGCAAACAGATGCCTCCGTTTCGCGAGACTGTTCCGTTACGCGGTTCGCCATTGCCTGTGCGCACTTCAAACCGATACGTCATCGTGCTCTGGTCCACCCCAGGTTCAATCCACGCCTTCTTGCCCGCTTTCGTGGAAAGCCAGAACGAACGCACCAGTGGCACATGCGCACTTTTCGCAGCCGGGTTGGGACTGGCCACCGTGCGCGCCCACAGCCACGCAATCACCGTCGCTTCACCGCCTCCATGTTCCTTCGGCAGTTTCACCTTGGGATACAAATGGCCGATGCGTTTCTCTGCCTCGTCTCGCATCCATTGGCCGTAGTAGCGAATGTCCTCGGCCAGTCCCGCTGCGGCTTTCCACGAGCCGGACGCGCCGAGCTTCTTCTTGGCCTCCGGGTTCACTGGCGATTTGCCCGCAAACTTCGGGGGGATTTCAATAAGCGCCTTGTTGATGAGCACCGGCACGGGATTCAAATCGCTCGCGTGCGCTTCCAGTCCCAGCCGTTGCGCCTCCAGCGGAATCGAGCCACCGCCACAGAACGGGTCATAAACCGGTGGTGGCTTGCCGTTGCACGAACGCATGATCTCGGCGCGAGCGGCATCGAGCACGCGCTCGTTGTTCGAGTTCTCCCACTTCACCAGTTGGCGGATGATCTCGAACAACCGTTCCCGCTCAATCTCGGCGATGATGTCCTCCAGCTTCGGCTCTGGTCCGGGAGCAGGTGCGGAAATGCCGCCAGCCTTTGCCTTTTCCAACACCGCCGTCATTTCATCCCACAACTTCTTTCGCGCCTTGAGTTCCTTCTCCGCCGCCTTCCGCTTCGCCGAATCCTTCATCAACTCTGCAACGTATTCCGACGGGTCATCCACTAGCGACGCAAACAGCACCGCCCGGCACGCGGCCAGAGGTCGTCGCGCCCACCAGATGTGGAGGGTGGACGGATGCCCATGCCGGATGGATTTCTCCCTCGCCGCCTCCTTGTTTATGGCCTCCAGCGGCAACGCGACTTCAATGAGTTTCTTTATGTAAGTCATGGATCAAATCGTGGTGTTGATGGTCACGCCGAAGCTGTCCTCAAACTTGGCCTTGAAACGGCGTCGTAAGTCGTTAAACGCCAGATCGGGATTCCACAAATCATCCGCGTATTTGATGAACGCGGTTTCCAGTTCCTTGAGCAATTCCTGCGGGAAGCAAATTATGGTCGGACAATCTGTGCCGTCAGCATACTTGGTGACACCGGTCGGCTGAAAGTCCAAGACATTGGCAACGCCGTAGAGCGCTCCATAAAGCGGAACGTGCGCCTGATGCAAAATGCCGCACCGAAATCCCGACCAAAGCACATCCTCATAATTGAGCAGCGGTTTGCCTTTGGGATTCTTGGCGGTGACTGGTTGCTTGATTGGCACAGGAAGCGGGCCAGTGCGGTGCTTCATGTGTTCAACAAGAAAGTCTTTGAATTTTGCACCAGATGATTCGAGAGAACCCTTTTGTCCATTTGCCTTTTCAGTCGGGGACGGGTCGTTGCCGTAGTAATATTGGCTCAATGTGTCAATCAGGAGGCAGTTCAGCGCCATCACGGCAAAAGCAAAATGGCCGTTCTTGCCCAATTCCTTGGCGGGGATGATATACCAATCCTCCATCCGCCCATGAAACTCGTTGAGCACTTCCCGGAAATTATTCCAATCAACCTTGTCGTAGGGTTTCTCGCGCCGGAAGGCGCGGGCATTTTGAACGGGGATGTAGAATGGCATTGGACAGTCTTCGTCAGGGTTTTGGTTTGTTCGGTGTGCCAACGATGGTATTTGAGCCGGCAGGTTTGGTCATGTCTTGGTTCTGCACTAACGCGAGACGCTCCCACTTCGCAGGACCATGCAGACTCACCCAAAGCCCTTGCGGAAATTCCGCCCGCCCGACAATCACCATGACAAACGCCTTGAGTTGATGGCGTGATTTTTTGAAACAATCCTCCATGCTCTCAAAATCCCACGACGACGGGCTTGGTTCACGTTCGGGATGAGTGTGCCAATCGCCAGCGAAATGAAGGCCGTCTTCAAACAGCCGCTTGATTTCGACGTTTTGCTTGCGTTGGTCCGGTCTAAACCAAGCCCAGCCACGCTTGTCCGTCGCATTCGGGCCGGTGGCGCGAATCACACGGACTTCATTCTTCACGAATCGTGCGAACAGTTGTCCGCCAATTTCGGTTTTGATTTTGCCCTGCTGCCGGTATGCGTGGAAGTGCGCCATCACTTCAGGTGAGAAGCTGACGACCGAGCCGAGTTGTGCAGACTCATATCGCAATTCAAAATGTTGCTCGGGCTTTTTCACTTGCAGAGAGGACATTGGGGGTTGGCTGGCCAGGGTTGGAGGAATGTTCTCCGGTCGGACTTGCCCGGAACTACTTGTTCACGCCATTTGCCATGAAGTTGACCATGGTGCGAGTTCAGTCGAGTGGTGTCACCAACCCATGTCCACAGAGCGCTTTCCTGGGCGCGCCCACGTAAAACATCCAACGCAAGTTCCGCGATGATTGCTTTTATGGGTGCGACATCCGTGACGCCGTAGGGCTGATAGAGGTCATTGCATCCCGCCGCCTGCAAGAGCGGCTGTTGTCCCTCCGCCCATTCGGAAATTCGCGAATCGAATACGCCGAATTCATTCATGCCGCAGGCAAGGCATCCGCCTGGACGAAGCACGGCCAAGGCGTGTCCGGCAATTCCATACGCCTCAGTCCACCCGAAAATAATCGAAGGGAAGCGTGCGAATGTCCGGTTTGCCGAATTGAGGACGCAATCGGAGGTCCAGTCGCCTGTGGTTGAAATGATGAGGTCGCACTCCTGCAAGATTTTTGGCCGCTCATAAACCAAAATCTCCACCCCCAGCGACTCGACCGATACTTGCAGCCACGGCATTTGTTGATGCAGGTAGCTGGACAAGGCGGAAGCTTTAGCCGTCCCGGTTTGATTGCCGCCAAGGACGTGCCGGGCCACATTTCCCCACTTCAGAGTGTCGTTGTCTATGAGAACAAGATTTCCGACGCCGGATTTGGCCAGCATGACGGCCACATCCGCGCCTAGCGAACCGCAGCCGACCAGCGCAACCCGTTTGCCGAACAACTCAGGGTTGTAGCCGCTACCACCGCGATGCAGACACCAAGCGGCATCAACTCGTGTGACTTCGGTCAACGCCAGTTTCCCGTCGCCAAAATAGCGTGGAAGCAAAATGTGACCAGGAACATGACCGGGACGATAACCAAAATTGCGGGAGTTCTGGTGTTTCGTTGGATTGGAGCGATTCGCCGTCTTTGGTTCGGAGAGCTCGACCCCGGCAAGCACCGGCCCGGCCTTGCTGTCAAAACCTAGAATCATAGGAAGGCTGCCGGATTCGGGTGGTATCGCGGCCGCCAGCAAAGCATCAGCGTCTTTTGCCGAGTTTCGTGCCAGGGTCAAAATATCGTGCCCCGTGCTGGGATGCCGCTTCGGAGAAATAGGTTCATTCAGCCATACCAGGATTGAGGACTTAATATTACAACCTTTAGGTAGGCTACCGCCGCAATAGTGCTTCAGCCACAATTTGATTTCCTCTTCGGACTCGCCAAACAAGGTGAATCCCGTTGCAGCGTAATAAAACACACTTCGCGTCGGCAGCGATGGCTTTAGCAAGGACCAGAACTTTTTCGGACTGAAGCCCGGCAGCAAATTCCAATAACTCTGGAATTCTTGAACAAAATCCTCCTCGTTCCGCCCAGCAATCGAATCACCGATTAACTTACGAGTTTCCTCGATCAAGAAATCAACAGTTTCCGTGACGAGATTGGGCGAGTATGTTGCGGCAGCGTTGGTGAGGCAGAGCTTGCCCTTGTTATCAACATGAGGGAATCGCAGGAAAGCCGCCGGGTCGTTGAAATAGATGTCGGGTGGTCCGAACGGAAAAACATCACGAACCAGGATTGCCAATTCAAACCGCTCTCCGCTCACCTCAAGCACGGCTTTCCATCCCGCGTGAAATTTACCAAAGCGGTTAGAACCTGCGGCGTCGTTCAGCCGTTCGGCCCGATGCACGCTCGTCATGTGTTCGTCGAGCCGTCCAATGGATGACTCCCGAGCGCGCCGTAGTTGTATTCCCGCCTCAACCAAAGCGACCTCCGCCGGCTTTGTGAACAGGTTGATTGGGCTGATCCCCACCTACCACGAAGGAAGCATTGGAATCGCATTCCTCGATGTCAGTGTCAAAATAGTCCGTGTTGAACACGTCTGCCCAAGCCTTCAGTGCTTGCTTTCGAGTGCATTTCGCATCGAAAAGTATTTTGAGCTTATCAATCGCCTCTTCGAGTTTCTCCCGCAGGGATTGCATTTTGGGATCAGGGTCGTCCTTGGTCAGAATTTCTTCTTGGACAGGATTCTTGACCACGAGTAAACCGGCGAGGCGATTCTTGATCGCGGCAATGAGGTTGTAAAAACAACGGTCGTCGCGCTCGTCAAAAGCCGAATACTTTTCATCCAATAGGATGGTGAGGATGAAACCGCTGGGGAGATTCCAACTCGCGCGGCTGGTGGCGTAGCGTTTGAGCAGTCGAATCATCCGGCGCATTTGATGATCCGTGTCGTCTTGATCGGAACGTTTCGCTTCCAGTTGCTTGTCGAACCACTCATTGATGTCGGCTGGGTTAGATTCACGCCAATCAGAGGAGGCAATCTCACACTTGAATCCTGAATTCTCATCGCCCGATTCGCGATAGACTGGCACATCCACATGGTGGCCCTCGTTGTAGTAAACGCGAACGCAGTTCTTGAGGACTTCAGGTTTCTTGTTGAACCGCTTGTCCTTGAGATGATCACAAACCATCTGGCGGGCATCCAGAGCTGTCATGTCGCCACCGCGATCTCCTACGAGGTCGCTCTTGGCAAAAATAACGCCGTCATCAATGTCGTAGGTGTTGTTCGCCTCTTGGATGGTGGTCCGCATGGCGTAAGAACCCTGCTTTTGGAATCGGAGCGGTGTGGGCTGCTTCTTGTCCTTCAGGTTGCCTTTGAGCCGATCCCGGTTCGCATTTCGATTCTCGCGCAGTTTGGCGCGCGTATCTTCGGAGAGCTTTACGTAGTCGTCATGGTAGCTTCGGATGTCTTTAGCGCAGTCGTGCATGGTTCACTCCTTGTTGGGTTCTTATTTTTGTTGGGGCATGTCGTTGAAAATGTCTCGTAACAGTTGGCCATCGACGCACACGGTCGAACGACCGCCGTCGCAAAGCCTGATCGCTTCCTGACCGTCGTGACTGCCGAGCTGTGAAAGCGCACGAAGCGCTTCGGGCGAGGCAGCGTCCAAGCGCATCCAGCGCATTTGGTCTGCCGACAGGGAGGTGGAGCGCAGTCGCGTGACTGTGATGTCCCGTCCGAGTTCTCGCAACCGCTCCTGGAACAACCGAGCCATATATTCGCTCCCCGCCGCTTGTGCGTTTAGCGAGAGGGAGACGATCTTTGTTCCCGCGCGCCACTGCACGAATCCGAAATTCTCACTTCCGGGTTTGATCAACTCACCCTCTGGCGCGGCGCATGTGCTGACCGAGAGCACTTGGATCGGCCGTTTCGATGAGGCGGTGAGTTCCAAGGCCTCCAGAATGCCAACCAAGACCGGGTTGTTGGCCCAAAGGCCGCCGTCCGCATAGACAAAAGTCTGCCCGTGGGCCTTCGGATCGGCGATATCAACCAAGGGGAGAAAGATTGGGGCAGCACTGGTCGCCATGCAGACATCCACCAAGCGATAGCCCGCATCAACTGTAAAACGACTCAGGTGCGGAGTCTTGAAGACCTTCGTGGTCTGGTGCTCTGCCTTTACCGAAGGAACACATAGACCGATCTGTCTCCGTTGATACAGTTGCCCCAGCGTCTCATCCTTAAAGAAGCTTTCGAGGACGCTTCTCAAGTGAGTATTGGGATTCGCGGCCTTGGATTTGTTGCGCCACAACCAACGGAGCATCTTGAGTCCCTGAGACGTTTCCGGCATCGGGTCAGTGAAGATTTGTGCCCCTTCGACACGATACAAATCCATCACCTTTCTCAACGGCTGACCGTGGGCTAGTGCTGCCGCAAGAATTCCACCGGTGCTTGTGCCAACGATAAGGTCGAAGCCCTTGCCAATATCGAGCGTTACTCCGCCGCGACGGGTTTCAAAGTGACGAGTCAATGTGTCGAGAACGGTCGCGGTGTAAAGGCCGCGCATCCCACCGCCATCCAGAGAGAGCACTCGAAAGGGCTTGGATTGTGACTGCGTCGCGATTTGCTCTGATTTCATAGGCGGCTGATATTGATGTTAGGATTCCATCTCCTTAAGCAGGTAACGCGATGGATACAGAGCGACCTGTTTATCTGCCTGCAATTCCACCAGTTCTCCACCGGTGAAGGCCACTGCCGCCTCCACTCCGTTTTTGACGAGCAGCGCCGCAGCATTAGGCTCTGAGCGCAACAGCGACCAAATCTCCGCAGGCAATTCAATCCCGTTTGCCAAGGTTTGCTCCTGCACCCAGAAGCGCAGCGTTGGATTCCCGTCATTCGTCATCTCCACCCAATGGAATGGTCTCTCCGCCCGCTGAATCCAACGGCCATCGGCGTGGGTGTAGCACTTTTCACCTTTGTGCCACTTGAACCCGCGATTCGCGGCGTAGCGGTCCATCAAGTCCGGCTTTGAAGGTGACGATTTGCGCCGAGGCTTATCATCATCGCTTCCAACATCTTCGCCATCACCATCGTCGTCATCCTCATGCTCGACCTCGGCATCAAGGCCGGCGCCCAAGTCCTCTTCGTTGGCATCCTGATCAGCATGCTGCCCGCTCGTTTCGATGAAATCTGTGGCCTCCTTCTTTCCGCCTTCTTCACCGTCTTTGTCCGATTGTCCCTCGTCCTTTGTCTCAGCCTCCTGCTTCTCCTCAAGCTCCAACTGTTCTTCCAATTCAAACTGGTCGGCCAAATATTCTTCGACGTATCCGGCATCCCGCTCAACGCAGGCGCTGATGGCTTCAGCGATCAACCGGTCAGCGAACGGACGGGAAATTTCATCAACGAGTTCCTTGTGGAGTCTGGCCACCGAAATGCCGAACGGAACATAGAGGTTATCCTCCTGCCAAAGCACGCGTGGGGCGATTGCCACCCCAGCCGGTGTTCCATCCACGTAGGGAGTGACTTCAAGCCGACTGAACGGTTGCCAACGAGTCTGCTTGAGCCGCTTGGCCACCGCGCGCACCTCTTGTGTGTGTTGCTCATCGGCGAGTTTCACGCGGGCGAGACCTTCGCCCAGCGTCGTCAGCCAGGGCTTGGAAACCGGGCTGCCGGATTCGCGGACTTCGGTGATTTCAAAGTCCACCACATCCGCGAGATTGCTCAATCCGGCGAACGGCTGTTGTTGCCAGATCATCTCCGGGAGCATTCGAAAGTCGGCCGTAGCCTGTTTCACCGCAGGTGACAACCCCTCCCATTTTGAGAGGTTCTGCATCGTCTGGCGGTAGCCGAGTTGTCCCACCGGCTGCCAGGTTTGATCCAAGCTCAACCAGTGTTGACATTCCTCCCAAATGAGAATCGGCTCGCGGCGCAGGATGGAGCGCACACGGGAAACGGCCGCAGCTTCAATGCGCTGACCACTTGGAAGATTACGCAGCCATTCCAAAGCCCGTTCAAATGCCGGTTTCTCCGGAACGTTGAGCTTGGGCCACATGGGCAGGTTGCGATACTGGTTGTGGATCGAATCCGCCTCGTTGTCATCATCTGGGAAGATGGAGATCTCATCCGAGGTTCTCCACTCAAGCGATTCTCCGAGGATGATTGCTTTGGTTTCAAAGGCGTCAGCGGCCGTTTTCAATTCTGCCGGCGCGCATCGGGCAATGATTCGGTCCAGGGCTTCGTACAGTTTGCCGATTTCCAGAATGAACTGGGAAGGGTTGGGTATTCGCGACAGTGTTTCCAAGCGCTCGACAATCTTCTTAGTGCCAGTAGGAGTGGACCGGACACCAAGCAACTCCAGCAACGGGCGGTTGTCCGGTGTATCCAATTCCGCGGCCACAAATGGCTCGATGTCGCGCAATGCCTCTGTATCAGGTGTCCGCAACAAAAGCTCTGCTGGTATCCGTGGATTTCCGTGCGTGTCCTTCAGGCAGGGCAGAGAACGGAACAACAAGATCCAGTCTGCGGGAATGGTATCGCAGCTGATGCGCTGTCGGTATTTGCGTCCGTTCTGGTAGGGCAATGCCGAGAGCTTGTCTTTCCAATTCGAACTTGGCCCGCTCAAGATGTTGGTGAGTGTCGCAGAGTAGAGGTTCGGCTTCACTTCCAGCACCTTCCGCCAGTGCTCGCTGATCTCCCGTTCAAATGACCAATCCTCAACGTCAATGCTCCCACTGCTGTAAGGATAGCCAAACGGCCGTCCCAAGCCGTGGGCCTTAAGGTGTTGCTCGAATGAATACGTGCTCCAGAAACTCTGTTGCCTGCTGCTTATCGGCAGACTGGTGAGCAATCCGCTCTTGCCAGAGGCCATCCAGTCCTCCCAGGCCTGGCGTGTGCAACTCTTGAATTCGCCCGTGTAGTCGTCATGCACCAGATGCGACTCACCCCAATCCGCTGGCGTCAAGTCCTCGACTGCTCCAGTCGGATCATAAACGATCTGACTATTCGTCGTGCGGCGCGTCAGATCACGGGTCACGAACTGAAAATCCTCCGGCGCACTTGCCCCAAGCGCTGCCAGAATATGCGCAAAGCGAACACAGTCATCCAAATCAACCGATTGCTGGTGGAATACCTTGCGGGACGCCGCAGCGACGATCTTGTCAATCTGGGTCGCCTCGGCCAGTCCCAGTTCACGCAGCAGAACATTTGCTGTATCATCCTGCTTCTCGTTGGAATCCTTCTTCCTGGGTTTTTGTTGTGCGAGCCATTCCAACCAACCACTGTTAACGGCGTGGGCGTTGTCGGTGACAAACTTCCAGTCCTCGGCACTTAGCTGACTGCGGCCCGGCAAACGAACAACATCGGTGGCAGCAAACAACCCTGTCTCGCCGGAAACCGGAACGATCCTCAATTTCTTGGGACGATTGTCCCAATAGCGGTTGGTGTTCTCGACCACGAAGGACCACAGCGCGTGCAGTTGAGCCCAGGATGCTGGTTGTGGCGGCGATGCACGCTCCGCCTGCAAGATTTCCAGCACCGAGTCCGAAGATACACGCTCAATCCAACTGTGGCCCTTGAGAGTTGCACAATGCTCCGGGGCAACAGCGGTATGCAGAAGCCCCCTTTCATTTTTGGCGAACAACTGAACGAGTTGTTCCTCGCTCCAAATCTCGTGCAACTCTGACGGCAGGCTCACGCACGCGCCCGCCTCGGCAACTTCTCCATCTGACTTGAGCAGGATGGCTTCGCCTTCCAATCCGGAAAACATGGCTTCGCGCAGACAGTTGGTGATGCGGCCATTGGTGTCATCGGATGGCTCATCCGACGCCGGAAGCAAACCGTAGGCCCTAGCGCGCTCATCGCAATTGTGCTTCTTGTTCCCTATCCACTCGGTCAGCGCTGTCGCAGCAAGTTGACCAGCCCGCCCTAGCAGCCAACGGTTGGTTGGGGATGTGGAAGGCTCTTTGATACCGTATCTGGCTGGATCCTGGATGAATGGGGCGTTGATCGAGAAGGGCAACGCCACGTTCGCGCCTGTGGGCAGAATCACATATAGGCGCTGTTGCCCGCTGATTCCTGAAACAAGCTCAACTGTGCAAGGTGGCAACTGTTCATCAGTGATGTTGCGTTCCTTGCGAATTTCGTGCACCGCTTCTTCTGGAAACGGTTCGGGAGCGGATTGGACAACGAGGATTTCCTCAGTTTTCTCACGGTTTAGCGCGTCAAGATGCGTCAACGCCACAAGCTGGGAATTCTGCACCGGTCCGTCTCCGACCAAAGCCCTTTTGACGACCTGGCCGTTGATTTCGAGTTGTTTCAGGCTACGGAAGAAAAGGAGTGAGGCAGGGCTCTTCTGCCAGGAGCGCAGACTTTGCTCCAGCTCTCCAAACCGATGTTGGTCGGCAAAACGAACCCGAACGATGGTTGGGCCAGTTGTCGGCTGGGGAGAATCCAACCAAATCGGCAACGTGAAACGGGCCGCAGTGAATTTCACGCCGAGCGTGGGGGTGTGGACTTCCACATTGTCTCCCAGACTGAAGGTGGATTTGAATCCCACCCCTCGGAACCCAATTGTGTGCAGCGTTCGTTTGTTGGAGAAGGCAAACCGACACAAGGAGGCAAATTGTTCGCCCGTGAAGTCGCTCCCGTTGTGCTCGAAAATGAATTCGCCATTCGTGACCCGGGCGATTGCGTTCGTTGCGCCTGCGTCGTCGGCATTCTGTAGCAATTCTGATAGGACATGTGGCGGGCTCTGGACCTGCTTGAACAATTGGTGCCATGGTCCGGCCAGCTCCAAGTCAGATTCAAGCTGCATCCACCGCGCCAGGGCTTTCTGGCGGACTTTTTCAAAATAAGGAGGTGGTTCCATAAGCAGCTGTGGCGCATCACGATTTCGACGGCGAGCTTCCAGCCAACAAGTCCTTCAGTTTCAAGTTTAAGCTGGCCAGCGCGAACTCTGGCTCCTGCGAAAACGGACTCTGGAGGTAGATCGGCTCTTCCGCACGACCGCCTTCGATCAGGACAACTGCGAGGAAATATGCATCGGGGCGGTTCAATCCGGTCAAGACTTCATTCTTCGTCACGGTGATTGTATCCGCTCCTTTAGCGCGCCCTTTCACTTCGATGAATCGCAGGTTGCCGGACTGCGGATCGCGGCTTTCGATATCGTAACCGCGGTTGTCTGCACTGACATCCTTGGGCTTGAAACCGTTCTTTTCTTCAAAAGCCATGACGGCCTCCATGGCCAGCCGTTCAATCTCGCGAGTGTTGACTCCGTAAGGCGGTGGCTCCTCGCGCATCATGCCGACATCAGCAGGCTGAGTAAAGAAGCCCGCTGGAACCACCAGAGCGCCACCAATTAGGTGGGGTGGACGCGCGGCAATTTTGAGTTCGAGTTCGAGCTCTTCTGTGCGCTTCTTCAATCGTTCGGCAAGCGCGTCCGCACGTTGCTTCGCATTGAATGAATTCAGACTGGACCGAGATCTTCCTGCCGCTTCCATTGCCTTCAACTCTTCCGCCCGGTGATCCCAGTAGTTAATCTCGCGAGTTAGCCGGTCCTTAACCTGTCCCATGGTCTTGCGAACAAACGCCTCCCGGCGCTTCTTCACTTCTTGCAGATGCTCTGGCACCGTCTTCTGAATGGCGAAGCTCAGCACTTTGGTTTCCAGGTTCTCCCGCAGCCACGGCTCATCAAGCAGGGGCTGCACTTGGCGCAGTTGTTCCTCGGTTGGCGGGATGTAATCGAGGTATGGCGCGTATCCGGCAATGATGCCCGCCCCGTCACGGCGTTGTTCGACGAAGTGGATCCGACGGGAAATGACTCGTTCATTTCGGCCCGCAACATTTCGACCATCCACAATTGCCTGCTCGATGTAGAACAGAATGCGCGGCTCTGTTCCAGTATCGTGAGGGTCAATCAAGATTGAGCCTTGCCGCAGCAGGCCGCGATATTTTTCCAGAATCAAGTCCACCGTGGCATCGAGCAACGGGTGGCCTGGAGCAACCAATGCCGCCGGGGGTTTGCCTTCGAGGCGAAGAGCATTGGGTTCATTGAAGAACGTCACGCGTTCGTAAGAACGGAGAACGGGCGCCTTCAAGCCCGTCACGCGATCTCGATTTCGGATGTCGGCAGGCACGTGTCGGATTTCAAAGCGCTTCGGCTCTCGCTTCTGCAGCTGGCCACCCAAATGAGAAAAAGCCTCGGCAAAGAACGAGCCTATGTAGTGCGGTTGCAGACGCCTGGCCTGAGCCCGCTCCATCTGATGTCTGATTTCCTCAACGCGTCTGGCATCCAAACGCTCTTCCGCCAGCAAGTGATCGTGAAGGAGTTCTTCCAAACGATCACGGTCGAGCTGGCAGATGACCTTCTCGAGCTTGGCCTTTACCTCGGCGGTCTCTCCATAGCGCACGGCTTCCATCAGCAGTTCGCGCAGGGGCCGCCCTTCAAAGACTTTGCCCAGGACATCGAAGACCGCGCCGTTCAAGGCCCGACTCTGCTCAGCGATCTTCTCCAGAAGCCGGAAGTAGATTTCGCCCTCGCGCGTCTCTTTGGCGACCAGATTCCAGAGATGGCACACCTCGGTTTGACCGATGCGGTGGATGCGGCCAAAACGTTGTTCAAGACGGTTTGGATTCCAAGGCAGGTCGTAATTCACCATCAGGTGTGCCCGCTGGAGGTTGATGCCCTCGCCCGCAGCATCGGTCGCAATCAGGATGAGCACCTCAGGATCGTTTCGGAAGGCCTCCTGGATCTGGCGGCGTTTTTCACGCGGGGTCTGGCCGGAGATACAAACCACGGCATCAGGCTTGCCGATCACCTTGGTTAACTGCTCCTGAAGATAGTTGAGGGTGTCACGCTGTTCAGTGAAGATCACGAGCTTGCGGCGCATCTTCCGTGTCCCAGAAACTTCGAACATCTCCTTGTTTTCGAGAATCGTCTCGGACAACTCCTTCCATTTGGTGTCCTTGCCGGAACGACGGAGGGCCAATGCTTGGGCTTCAAGTGTGCGAAGCGTCTGAATCTCAATTTCCAGTTCGCTGATGGTCCTGGCCGCTGTGGCCTGGTCAGCGATCTCCTCCTGAAGGACCTCTGATTCATCAGCCGGCGTCTCTTCCAGATCTTCCAGCTCTTCTTCGGTCATGCCCCGCACCAACCCTGCCAGTGTCTCCTGCCCTAATGCACCACGCCGCAGAAGCCGCTCCTCGCGCAAACGAGTCTCCAGCCGTGCCCGGCGCCGACGGAGGGATTGATAAATCGCTTCGGGCGAGGACGCCAAACGCCGCTGCAAAATCGTGAGTGCGAAGCCGACCGTTCCGCGTCGCCCTTCATTGCCCAGCTTCTCAGCGCGATCAAACTCGTCGCGCACGTAATCGGTGACGGCCTTGTAAAGCGCCTCTTCTTCGCGCGAGAGCGGATACGGTACGGTGTAGGCGATGCGCTCGGGGAACAGGGGCTTGCCTTCCATCGTCGAGAGCCCTTCCTTGACCATGCGGCGCATCACGTCGGACACATCCGCAAGATGCACGCCGTCACGCAGCCGCCCCTCAAAGCGATCCCCGTCAATTAGCGAAAGGAAGAGCTGGAAGTCCTGCTCCTTGCCGTTGTGCGGTGTGGCGGTCAACAGCAGGAATTGCCGAGTGTGTTCACTCAGCAATTGGCCCAAACGAAACCGCTTGGTGTATTTCACCTCGCTGCCGAAATAGGTCGCCGACATCTTGTGCGCCTCGTCCACCACCACGAGATCCCAGTCCACCACCTTGAGTTTCTCCTGGATTTCCTCATTGCGACTGAGCTTATCGAGGCGGGCAAGGCACAGGCTGTGTTCCTGAAACCAGTTGCCGGTACGGGCGGCCTCCAACGCCTCGTTCGTCATGATCTCGAACTGGAGATTGAACTTCTCGTCCAGTTCGTCCTGCCACTGCTCAACCAGATTGCCGGGGGCCACAATCAAACATCGGGCAATGTCGCCTCGGATAATCAACTCTTTCACGAGCAGGCCAGTCATGATGGTTTTGCCAGCACCAGGATCATCCGCGAGCAGGAAGCGAAGTGGATGCTGCTGCAGCATGCGGTCGTAAACCGCCGTGATCTGATGGGGCAGCGGCCGGACCAGCGAAGTACTAACGGCGATCAGTGGATCGAAGAGAAACGCAAGCCGGAGACGTTGAGCCTCAGAAGCCAAACGGAATTGGTACCCGCCGCCATTGAAACTGAAAGGCTTCGCTTGATCCACGAGCTCAAGGGATGCCTCCTCATCCTTAAAGAGAATCCGATCAGCGACTCGCCCTTGGCTATCGACGTAAGTAACACTCGCCGCTTGATCTCCGTGGGGTTGGATATGCCGAATCGTAACGGATTCACTGGGAAGAATCCCCTTCACGACACTACCGACAACCAATTGATCGAGCTTGACCATGGCAGAATAGTAACCTATCATAGTGATCCCACAATGATGTGTTTTGACATACATATGATTACATAGTCATGTTGAGGCAATGATTGAGATAGAAAAAGGCATCTCTCTGGATCGGCTAAGGACATTTTGTCTTGTGGTCCAGACTGGGTCCATTGCGGCAGCGGCATTGAATGATCCCAACCAGCAGAGTCAGTTCAGCCGTCAAATCAAGGACTTAGAGGGTGTCTTGGGAAAGAAGCTGCTTCGCAAGGAGGGCAGAACACTCAAGCCAACCGAAGCAGGTTTTGACCTTGCAGCACTAGCCAGCTCCTTCTTTGCCGGTCTGGACGATATGAGGGGTGAGCCGACCGATCGGCCAATCGTGATCGCCGCTGGCGAAAGCATCTTGCGGTGGGTGGTTCTTCCCGCAGTTAGCCGGATGACGTCTTCCGCTTTCCACTGGAGCTTAAAGTCCATGCGGACCCTTCAAACGATGGAGGCTCTTGGGAATGGAAACGCGGATTTGGGGGTTGTTCGAGAGGATGCCGTAAATGATGGATTCGCCAGCCAGAGCGTCGGCGCCATCCATTACGTTTGGTTGTTTCCACGAAGCCTGTTGCCAGGACGAACCGCAGCCGGGGTGTTCGATGCCAAACGGCTGCCCTTCGCACTTCTGGCTGGGGACGGGAAGCTCGCGCGGCTGATTATCGAGATGTCCACGAAGCATTCACTACCTCTCGACATCCTCATGGAACTCGAAAGCTTCTCTCTTTTGGTCGAGGCGGTGAAGACACGAAAGTTAGGGGCGGTCATTCCTCGCGACGCAGTGACCGATCTGCCCAAAGATGAATTCGCAGTGATTGAGGACGAACAGTTGGCGATTCCCTCGCGCTCCCTGCTGCTTGTCGCGCACGAGAAGAGCTTCATGCTGCGACCTAGGATTCGGAATGCGTTCGATAGTTTCGTAAGTGTATTGGCAGGTCGTTCGACTTCTTAACTTCAAAGCTACGAAGCCAAGATCAGGGTCCGCCAGGGTTGAGGTCGAGTTGACGCTGATTCTACGGCCGCCCAGCGACCTGCCTACGGAGCAGGTCTGACCAGCCGTCATCTTCCAGGTTCGACACTCCAACAGACGCCGCAGGCAAGTTGATGGCGTGTGTCGATCCCATGTCCATCCTGGGACAATTGGCGACTGCAAATCACTACACTTGCCTTCCGCATACCCGTCCACCAGTGGTTCAGCTGAGGCGCTACGCACAACATGAAGGGGCGCAGAAGGTCCGAAAGATGGGCCAATGGGAAACAACAAACAAACAACCCAAACGATGAACACCAAATCTTCCGCCCCAGCGAATCCTCCAACGGACCCAGCACCAGACACGCGGGTCGAACTGGCCGCCATCCTGCAATGGATTGAGCCGCAAGCCGAACAGGTGCTGCGCGAGGCCGGCGACATGAACCCAACCCTCCATGTGATCTCAGCCCAAGGCTTGCATTTGTTCTCCCCCGGCCCCCTCAACGATAAGGCCGAGAAGAACGAGTTCGCGGGACTCGCGCGTCTCATTTGTGCTGCACATGATGCCCGAATGGTCGTGCTGGCGATGCAAACCTGGGTGGTGCAAGCACGGTCGGATGAACCGCTAGATTTGCACACCAAGCCCTCCGAGTCCCCGCACCGCAAAGAGTATCTCTACCTGATGGGTGAGGCCAGTGGTGGAATCCATGCGCATGTTTTGCTGCCCATCTTGCGGGACCAGCGGGGGCGCTTTTCGTGTCTCGGTAGCAACCGGGTGGAGTTGCATGAACCGGCGGAAGGGCGTTTTTCCAGACTCTTGCCGCAGAGCCCAGTGACCGAGGAGGTGCGGGCCTTCGCCGCGGCGATGCTGGAGCAACAGGGGGTGACATTCGTGGCCGTGCCCATCCCTGGAGACCAGAGCACCGCGTTTGCCGCCTGAGATCATGCTACCTGTGTGGTAATGCAGAGGCCTGGGGTGATCTCTCACTGGCACTGGCAAATCGCGCTTCTCCCGGCCCGGCGCTGTGTCTGGAAGTCGGGCTATCCAGAGAATGCGTTCCGTGGCGACCGCAGCTTTAAGTGCCAGAAGACTGAAGTGCCGGGGATGATCCGGAAGGATGAGGGGATCTCGCAGTGCTGGATTTACAGCGTCCATTGACCTCCGTTGTCGTCCTGCGGGCCGCGTTCCCAAAGACTGTTCTGCTACAGGCGCGATGACTTGCTGGTGCTCGACTACGTGGCGAAGGAGGCCTTTCGCTGGATCGTCTCGCAGACAGCCAAGTGAACCTCCCCGGCTGGCGGTCGAACAGGCCGCCAGCCTTTCCTCCAATTCGACCTTTGTGCCTGGATCACTTCCCTGGGTCAGGCAGCTCCGGACATGTGCCCGTGCGAAGACCGGTCGCCAGCATTTTGCAGATCCAAGTTTTGTATTGATCGCTACTCGCACCACGTAGTCGCGGTATCCAGAAATCCGGTATCTCGTTGTCCCGTAACCGGGTTACTCTCACATTTCTCTCGGACTCGAGTGCCTTGAGTAGCTCTGGAACCTCTTTTGCATTCCAAGCTCCTTCTTCCGCACAGACGATTTCCCGATAAACCGCAGTTCAACCAACCAAGAGAAAGGCAAAGCACCATGTTCAGTTCAATCAGTTCAAACCGCCGCATGTTCCAGCGCAGTGAACTCACCGACGCAGCGCTGGCTTCACAGTCCCCGAGCATCTTCGCCGAACAAGCCGTTGAGGGCGTCTCTGACCGTTACACGTTCATCCCGACCGGCCAGATCATTTCCCGGATGCGCCAGGAAGGCTGGGCGCCGGTGCAAGCCGAGGAACAACGCGTCCGCTTGCCGGGCCGGATGGGCTTCCAGAAGCATCTGGTCCGGTTTCAGCGCCGGGACACCATCGCCAAGGTGGGTGACTTCGCCACCGAGATTGCGCTGGTGAATTCCCATGAGGCAGGGAGATTCACTCGCCACTGACGGCGTGCAGAACTTGGAAACGAGTTCCACCCGCTTTGCTTCCAGTTGGGGGACGATCCACCACAACCAAAAACACCCTCCGAAAGCCTGATACTCCGTGCGACCGAGCACGAGAAGTCTGGACTGCATTCCTGCGGTCTCTTGACAAGCCAGGCTGGTCAGGTGGGCGGTCAAGGTCAAAGGGCTTCGAAGCAGTCCAGATTACAATGGGCTAGACAATCTTGCCTGATGTAGTATCCTCGTTGCATGGTACATAATGACCTTGTTGCCGAACTTCAAGCGCGAGAACAGAAACTGGAGGTTGAGCTTAGGCAAGTCCGTGCCGCCAAGGAAGCCTTGATCGGAAAGGGGAGGTCATTTCCTCGGCAAATGACAGTACGCGACGCTTTGATCAAGGTTTTGAAGGAACAAGACGGCCAGTTTCGACGCGAGCTGCCAACTTTGCTCGCTCGCCTTGGAGCGCCCTGCACCGCGAATACTCTGCAAATCACGATTTCTCGGCACCGCGACCTATTCCGCCGTGAGGGGGGCAAGGTGTGGCTTAGGTAATTCACAACATTAACAACAATGAAATCGTATTTTGCCTATTGTATCATGATACATATAGGATACATTGTTTCCATCAGAGCTCTGCGGGGCTGAGTCAGCACCGGCATTCTCTGAATCCGGCGGCAGTTGTTTGCCGCACCTCGATCCCGGAGGAAACGTCAGGAGGCGGTGAGATACCGCTATTAACGCGTATGAAAGAAATTGTTGTTGAAGTCACAGCCGGAAAAGAGGACGGGCATATGCCTGGCAGGCTCTATTGCGACGTCACCGCCACAATCACGCGCACTACTGCAGGACGCTGGGTTGTCGAACTCGTTCAGTCCTGGGGGAGTTGCCAAGGATACGATATAGAGGATGGTAACAGGAGAGTAATGGCGCGCGGTCGCACACTGCAGGAGGCTGTGGAGGAAGCCATCCGGAGAGCTAAGGCGGCCACGCTCAGTGAAAACTACGTTATACAGGCGCTGTCGTGCGCAGAAGCAGAAGCCGCAGAAGAAGAGGAGGCATTAGCAGAACAGGATAGAGTGCGAAGCACAGACCTTTCGAAGGTCCCGTTGGAACAACTGCTCGTAGAAGTCAAGGCGCGCGGTGCTACTGCGTAGCAGCGCGCTCAGACATCACGGGCGGGGCTTGGGAACGGGGGCCGTGGGGCAGTGACTTCCGCCTCACATACCCTCGCCAAGGTGATGCTTGTGGACACTCCGGATGGGAAACCAAAGCGGGTGTTGTTGGTTGAATCCGGGAACGCCAGCGCTGGACTCCCAGTGACCAGAGGCGATCAAGTTACTTAGAGAATCTGCTAAAGTTCCTACGGCGACGACCGATATAGAGGTATTCAGGGCGAAAGCCCCGAACTGATAGTCACGAGATCAGCAGTGATGTTGATGTTACACTATCCCCCAGGCTGGGCCCGCAAGGGCTCAGTTCTGGGGTCTTTGTTATGAACGAGGAGGCGCAGTCGTGTGTGGCTGCATTCGCAATCCCTAGCGACAGGTCACTGGGTCTCACTTCAATCTTGAATCGACTCGTCTCCAAACAACGGAATGTTGCGCGCCTTCGGTTCTGATGCCGGACATTTCGGACGCACTTTTCCCACTCCGCTTCTATAGCGGGGGTCCCCATGCCAGAGACCTGAAAGTCACACTCTCTGCACAGTGGGTGTCGGAAAGCCGTCCGAACTGTCCGCGACACCATCACAACCGCAATCGCCCAAATGTCCCAACCAGCTGTAAAAAAACGGTTTGCTCGGAGCTCCCAGTTCACATTATGGATAGGTCCACCATGCCTACAGAAGGCGGCCAGCCAAATTCGGGGACTACTGAGCGGTCAACTTCTCTGGGATTCCCGTCTTCATCCTCAGCGGACAGCACCGCACCTATGGAAGCCTACTACGAATACGTGAATGTGTTGGCACGGATGAACGGCATTCGCGCAACCGTCTGGGCCAACCCGACCGACAAGGGCGTGCGTTACAACACCACGTTCGAGCGGAGCTACCGCGACGGCGAGGAGTGGAAGACCACGGACAGCTACGGGCGCGATGACCTGTTGGTGCTCGCCTACGTGGCGAAGGAGGCGTTTCGCTGGATCGTCTCGCAGACGGCCAAATGAACCTCACGGGCTGGCGGTCGGACAGGCCGCCAGCCTTTTTCATGTCGCACATCCCTGCCATTTAGAATCCCGGCCTCTGGCGTGCTTCCCGCCATTTCTTGAGCTGGGTCGCCGCCGCCTTGTTTTGTTCCGGCGTGAAGGCTGGGTTTATTTCCATGCGGCGAATAATTATCGCCGCTCGCTCAACATTCCCACAATGTAGGGCATACACTTCCGCGAGTTTGACCCAGGTCTCGTAGTCGGCAGGCTGTTCGCGGAGCTTCCGTTCCAACACCTCGACAGCAGTGCCAAGTCGCCGCTCGGCCAGCAATTCATCCACATCGTGAGCAGTTGTACCAATCTCGCTTGGGACGTGGGGAGTCTCGGCGAACGATGTCTGGCTCGTCGGCAAGGTAATTCGTGGTGGAGCTTCCAGCACGATCTTCCCGGATCCGGGAGGCGGCTCGGGACGGCGCAGGCAAAACCACGAGCGACGCTTCTCCACCATCGTGGGCGGCTGGTTGCTCCATTCATCCAGTGAGCGCCGCGCAAATTCCACGAATGCGTTCGAGACAAACGGACGGTTTTCCAGCCGCTTGAGCAACTGCTCCGCCTTGTCCCGCCGCCGCCGTTCCTGCGTTAGCAACCGCATCAGGAGCAACGCCGCGGCCAGGTGCTCGGGATTCTGGCGCAGGAGTGCTTCCAGTCGCGATTCCGCTTCCTGAATTCGCCCCTGCATTCGCAGGTGATCCGCCTCCACCAGGAGTCTGGGCTTGCGGATGCGGCCCCGGTTCGGATCAAAGGCTGGCAAATCCAGTTCATAACCGATCATCGCCGCCCACGCTTTGAGTTGGTGAAACGCGTACAGCTTCTGGTCGTCGCTGAATGTATTGAAGCGTTGCAAGCGTTGGAAGAGCCGCACCGCGGTTTGGGGCTGACGCAAGTGCAGCACCGCCATCTCCATCGCCAATAACCAGAGGGGGTATGCGCGCACGTCCGCCACGAGATGCCGACGGGCCATCCGCCAAGCCTTGCGAATTTCTCCGTGTTCACACCAATGCCGCAACAAGGTGACATTCGGCAAGACCTTCTCCGGGCGCGTAGTAGCTGCAAATGGGCCTTCGGAAAACACCAAGTCGAAGAGCAGACCGCCGATGCAGTCATTGAGGGCGCGGTCCAGGAGGCGTAGCGTGCCATAGAAGGCAACCCCACCCAGCACACAGCCGGCAACCCAACCAGCCTGCGGATGGCCCGTGCTTCTGCCCAGCAACGCGCCGCCGACAAAGGCGACGAAAACCGCTGCAAAGGCTATCACCAACGACTTCCGGTGCTCGCGGAGGTCGGCATTTCGGAACAGAAACCGCGCGAACCAGACCAGCACAATCAACAGCGCCAGCCCCTGCCAGCCAATGTTGGTTTTGATCCAAGTAATCATCCCCAGGGTGTGTCCGTTCTGAATCAAGTCGCTTGGCAAGCCGCGAGTATTCCCGGCCGGACCGATGAATGCCACCACCCGGACTCGGGGCCCGACCGCCGAATCCAAGTGTCTTCAGATGACTGTCGGTTTGAATAGTTCAAGGCTTTGACTTTTCGGAATGCTCTGTCTCCTCTGGCCGGGCGCGGAGCGTGATTGCGGGGTTGTGGAATGGCAGAATCACATCGCGGGCGCGTGTCTCCGAGTCCGCGTGGATGCTCCCAATGACCTCGCCATTAAGGATCACATCCCACATCTGTGTTTCTGTCGCTCTTGATTGAGCTGGCATTTCTGACTGGTTGGGTGATTTGCCGGATGCAGTTTCTGAATCGCTCATCCTGTAGTTGATCCCCTTGGCAAAAGTTCCAGAAGTAACGGCACCAATTGCCCAACCCCATCAGGCTTGGTCAGAAAGCCAGCCGCCCCGACCTGCCGGGTCGCTTCGGCCGACTCCGTGTAGCTGGAGCAGAAGAGGATCGGCAGCCCGGCGGTCGGGGAATGCGCCTTCAACTGGCGACAGACCTCGACGCCGTCCTGGTCGGGTAAGTCTACTTCCAGCACGACCGCCGACGGCGAACATGTGCGGGCGAGGTGCAACCCTTCCGAAGCCCAGACCACGTGGGTCATCCGGAAACCAGCCCTCCGGAGCAGAAGCCGCAGGCAGAACGCAATGTGCTGATCCTGCTCGATCAGCAGAATCGTTGGCAGGCTGGTCTCCTCCTCTGAGGTTCGACCGCCCCTCTCTGCATTTCTGCCGTGGTTGGCGTCTTCCATCTGATACGTGCCACGGTGAATACGAAGCGAGTCCGCTGTTTCTTACAGGAAAAAGCAGAGGCCGTACGCGAGCAACCAGCGGCCGAAAACAGGGGTTCAAGTCGCCACAGCCAAGCGGCGCAGCTTGGGTTCAGCGTGATTGCAGGGCATCCCAACCTCCGTCAAAGGCAACTGGCCTTTTGAAAGAAGAGGAGGTTCAAGGGCCGCCTGTCTTGGTGCTGGAGACAGGGCTCCGTTTGTCATTATGGAGCACCTGCAAGGCAGAGCGGAGTAGTACGGGGGACAACTGCAACTGGCGACGATTCGCCTCATCAAGATCGACTTCGAAGCCGAGCGTTCTTTCGTTGAGCGTCCGGTTTATCAGACCGAATTCAATGACTGCGCCAACTCCCAGTCGGCGAGAGATATCGGTGACGAGGAGTACGGGGCGGTCGCGCACTGCTTCTTTATACCTGTGCCATCGCTGAAGGAAATCCTGAATGGGAATGGGTTGAGTGGTTACACAGAGCATGTGGCAATTGGTGGCGTCTTCGATTTGTTGGATGTCACGTATTTCCAGAGGGCAAGTCCCCTCCTTAAGCCCACTGGCCTCGTGGCGGACACAGGCGGCAAAGGTATCAGTGCCGACAACTCCGATGACGAGGGGACGATTTGTTCTTGGGGCGACGCTGGCAGGCCACTGGCAGAGGCCGGCGATTTTGACTATGTGCGCCGCCAAGATGCGGTCAGCCGAGTTGGGATTGGGCAAGACCTTCGCGGCTGAGGACGCTGTTACAGTCGATGACTCCTTTCCGCGCGTGGAGAAGGGCAGTGCAGACGGCGGTTTCGGAGGGGGCGGGGCAGGGAGAAGTGGGATCGACCCGGTTTGCACGGTGCTGCCAGCCACGTTTGTTAGGGTTTCGGGGTTTGATTTCTGCGGCACTGCGGTGATCTTCCCTGCCTTGTCCGGTGCTCTCGCAGGGACAACTCGAGTTGGTACGGATGATGTGCTTTCAGAAGTGTTCGGCAAGGTTGATTCGGTCTGGGCTGTGTTTAGCGCATTGAAATGGCTGGCTTTCCAAATAAATCCCCCAATGACCACCATCGCAACCAGAATACCCGCCGAGCCTAGCAAGAACCGCCAGCGCTTCCGGGAAAGCCGCGCCCCTCTCAGCGACTGACCGGATTGCAGAACCTTCAAGTCCGCTAGCATCTCGGACGCTGATTTGTATCGCTCTGCGGCCTTGTGCGCACATGCCTTCAAGGCCACTTCGTTCAATTCCAGGAGCAAGGCCTCGCCGGTGCCGGTGCCCAGCGTTGTCGGCAATTCTGGAAACTCTTGCCGGTCCTTTCCAGTTACTGCCTCGTAGATCACCTTGCCCAAACTGTAGATGTCCGCCTGGGCACTGCCTGGCCCCTCGGGCGCAATGAACCCAGCCGTTCCCACGAGCGACTGCGGATCCCCCAACTCCGCCACCAGGCCCACATCCGCCAGTTTCGGTCGGCCAGCCACAAAGATGATGTTCGAAGGTTTGATGTCCCGATGCACCAGACCCTTGGTGTGCAGATACTGCAAGCCTTCCGCCAGCGCGATGCTCATGGGTAACGCCTCGCTCGCCGGCAGACGGCCCCGCTCTCGGATCTCATGCGACAGGGTTCTGGCCCGGTAATTCCCAACATCCCATTCCGCTTTGCTCGTGCCGGTATCCGTTGCTTCGGGGCGAGCGTTCACGTCGTCGGCCAGTTCCATGACGTAATAGAAATAGCCGGCCTCGTCATTGCTGCCGACCTGCAGGATGTCCACCACGCCTTCGTGTTGCCTGGAAATGGGTTCGAAGCGCCGGATGCCCGCCAACTCACGTTCATAGGGACGAGGATCGCTGAACGTATTGCGGCGAACCACCTTCACCGCGCGATACGCCCCCAGACTGTTGCGAGCAATCCACACCTCGCCATAGCTTCCTTTGGCAATGCAGCGCAAGAGGACGTGATCGGGAACACTCGGGGCGATGCCGACTACTTCGCCTGAGGGCTCACGCGGCGTCAGGTTTTGACTGCTTAGAGGTGGCAAGACCAACGGCCGAATGGTTTCGGGAACTCGCTTCCTCCGCATTAACCAAAGGGCGACGCCGAGGATTGGCAAGTTGCAGACGATCGCCAGCAAGAACGTGCGTTGATGCATTCTTTGCACATCTTTGTCATAGGTGGCCAGTGAAAGTCCCACATGAATCCAGCCCCAATCGATGCCTGAATAGCTGAAGGGCATCGAGTATCCGAAGACGCGCTTGCCGAGCTCTGCCCCTTTTGCGCCAGCCGGCAAAGTCACCACCTGGATGCGCCCTTGAGGTGAGCGGGAGTTCGGCCGCCAGGAGTTGTCGAGGTTTTCACTGCTCCATTTCGCGCGCTCGTTGATCAGTGAAAAACCGTCGTTCCGAGTGAGGACGAGGTAAACGATGGCGCGGTCGCCCTCGAACACCAGTTTGCAGTGATCCACCACCGTGCTGTAATCCTCCGTCACCAAGGAGCTGGCCGCCACCTGCTGAAGCGAGACGGCCACACCCCGCCCCTTGGACTCCAAGTTCTCCAAATAGACGAGTTTCTGTTCCGGGATTATCCACCAAAAGAGGAGACCATTTGAGAGGGCGACCACCACCACGAGCAGTGCGATCCTCAAACCAACGTTGCGCCATCCGGGTGCGGGGGAGACTGTGCGTGTGATACTCCCGGCGCCGGGC
Organism: uncultured Verrucomicrobiota bacterium; assembly: GCA_964548925.1. Taxonomy (GTDB): domain Bacteria; phylum Verrucomicrobiota; class Verrucomicrobiia; order Limisphaerales; family MWDV01; genus MWDV01. The sequence continues at coordinate 24,899 of CAZJTM010000054.1, forward strand.
GTTGGCGCCTGTGACTTCTCTCGTTGATTGCCTTCTACTGCCATGGACCCTTCTGAAGTTTCACCTGATCGCCTTGCTTGCCACCCCGCTCCCCCATCCGATTCATCAACCGGCGCATCACCCTTCGTTTCGTTTCATAGTCCGCTTCTAAGTCCACCGCCTGATGTTCCTGCCATCGTGCCCTGCGCCCGCACAGGAATCGCCACGTCGTCTGTAGGATTCGGCACATTCTCAATTCGCTTGAAGGCAGAGTTCGACCCGAGTTGTGTGGCGGGTGACTTACCATTTGGTTTTTTGCAGGCGGCGAATCTCCTTTCGCAACAATGCCGCCACACGATGCTTGGTCACATACACCAGCGCCGCACTCACGCCCAAGGTCTTGGTTACCCGCCCAACGGGCCATTCCCGTTGCACATAAAGCTGGTAAATCTGGAAGTGCCTCGGGGCGATCTGCGCCTTAACCCGCTCCAATGCCACCGCCACCAAGTTGCGTTCCCATTCTCCGTCCCAAACCTGCACCAGAATGTCAGAGCCGGCGTGATCCGGGATTCGTTCTACCAGTGCGGTCGTCCGAGTATCATCCGGCTGTGGCACCGCCTGCCTTTGCCGCCGCCGGAGTTGATCCGCCACGCGCCATTGAGTGAGGGTCAGCAACCAGCCCTTGAAGGAGCCACGCGCCGGGTCATACTTCAATTCCTCGATCTTCCGGGCCACCGCAATGACCGTTTCCTGCAGGACATCCTCCGCCTCTTCCTTGGACAGTCCGGCTTTCAGCGCCGCTCCGTATATCAGCCGCCAGTAGGCATCATAGAAATCCCGCCAGCTCTGCTGGTCGTCCCAATCCTTGAGCCGGCTCAGCAAGCTGGCGCGAGTGGGCAGGAATTCTTCTGGCCTGTCGGTCATGTGCCGCGCGAGTTTTATTGAACAATACGAAGAGGACGAGCGCTTTCTTACAGGTAATCTGCGTCTTTTTTGATGATTCCCTGAACCAATCCCTACTCCGCCAAGAGCCGGGGCTTGCACTTCCGGCAGGCAACACCCCAGCACTTGGCTCCGTCCCCAACATCAGCGCCTGACTCACGACGGGAGCCGCGCCTCCGCTGATCACTGCGGCGCACTCCATCGCGAGACAGGCGAGAATCTGCCCAACCGCGATCGCGAGCGCTCTTCTTCTTTTCCCGGTGTGGCTAGTTCTCTGCCTGAGTTGTGCATTCCACCGCGATCAATCGGGCTGTCTTCTTCGACGTCTTGCCAATCCGACTACAACCACGATGGCGACGAGAATCCCGTCTGGACGGTTTACGTTGGCAACGACGAAGAAATCCCTGTTGATTTGGTATACACCTGCCTGAGCTTCGGCGCTGCCGAACGCCCCACTCGCCGCATCGCCGAAGCCCGCCGACTAGAACGCATCACCGACGCCACCCCAACCAATTGCTCCTGACGGGTCACGATGCGACCTCTACTTTCATGGCCAATACTTGGCCCGCCAGACACATGAAAGTGATGATGACGACGTTCAGCTCCCCGGTCAGGTTTACCGATACGGCATCCCCCCAACGTCCACGCCAGGACTGAGCCGCAAAAGACTTACCCTTGTCCGTGCCGATGAGCACCACCTGCACCGTCTCGCAGGTGGGTCCCCCGCTGGCAAGCCAAACCAACACACCCGGCGTACCGGGCGACAACAGCCCCACGGCGAGCATTTCGCAGATACCGGTCCCCTCCTTGCACGGCAATCCGATCAATAACAACGGCCCTACCTTGCAGGCTCCTCCATGCATCGACATCACTTTCGGCCGGTGGGTCAGCGGCGCGCTGACAATGACACTATCCACAGGCAGGCTGGCCAGGTCAGACGCCTCAAGCTCGTTCAGCGAATCGCCCAGCACACAAACCACGGTGGGTTTGTGTCGCTCGACAAACTTCCCCAATCGCGCCGACCAGCCTTCTGGTCCGGAGGCGAAGGCCAACAATCGAATCTGCTGTAGTTCCAAAGAGAGTCTCATCTATCTCTGAATAGCTACGGCGAGTGACATTGTGTTCCTCGAAAGTTGGAGGGCGGAGGCTGGCTATACCACGTCGTGTCCCAAGGCGGTGTGAGATTGCGGCCAAACTGAATGGCTGTGATCGACACAGCAATTTCGGAATGGACCCTCCAACGATTGGAGGAACTGGGAGCAGAGCAACTCCATCATCTTCGCCTGTTTGCCCGCCGCCGGTTGGGGCGGTTTGGCCTGCGGTCTTCGGAGGCCGCCGACGTGGTCCAGGCCGCGCTGCTGAGTGTAATTGAGGGCGCGTGTGACCCGGGACATGGGCGCACGCCCCGTCTCGAAGATCTCACCGGTCCGGCCAACTTTCTGAACTACCTGCGCGGTGTCGTTGCCTCGAAGGCCGAGGCACTGAGTCGGCGATGGGAGCCCGAGTGCCTGGAACTCAAGCAGGCCCTGCGCATTCCCAGTTCCGCAGACCCGCCCGATAGCCGCGCCGTCTGGAACGATATCAAACGCGAGTTCTTCCGTCGGTTGCGACAACGGTCTCCGGCACGGCTTCGATCGACCGTCGATGCCTGGGAATCGGTCTTCCTCGAATCCGATCGCATTCCCACGGTCAACGGCAATCGCAAGCACGCCCATCAGGTTCGTCTCCTCGCCCGACAGGTGTGGTGTCAGATGCGGTCGGGTCGCGTGAAAACACCGCCAAACACAAAAGCATGATTGAATCTGCATTGATCACCGCAACCGAACCGGCGGAGAAAACCTCTCCCCGGCTCGACCTCACGCCGCTCGCCCGACGGGCGGGCCTCATCCATCCCACCTCTGCCTCGGCGGGGTTGGCGGCCCGTTATGGGTTGTCTCCTACCGCCGGGTTGGTGGAAAGCTATGCCCTCTACGACCTGCTCTGGGCTGTGAACCTCACCCTCAACGGCTGTCTGCCCGCCCGGCAGCAATACACCCGCACCGGTCTGCGCTGGCTGGTCGAGTTCAGCTCGTTCGTGCAAGGCGAAGTGGAGCAGGTGCAGATGGTGGCCACGCTTGAAGCCACGCCGGAAGGGAAGACCTTGCACTTGTCCCTGCCCGAGGAAACGCCCGCTCCCAACTTGCCCCGGGTGCTGGTGGTGGATGATGACGTGAAACTGGCCCGGTTGTCAGAGACGTTCCTGCGCCGGGGCGGTTTTGACGTCACCCTGGTTCACACCGGCGGCGAAGCCCTGCTGGCGGCGCAAACGGCGAAGCCTGACTTGATCCTGCTCGACGTGGACCTGCCGGATCTGAGCGGGCTGGAGGTTTGCCGCCAGCTCAAGGGCCATCCCGAGACGGCGCGCATCCCGGTGGTGTTCTGCTCCGGTCGTTACGATGCTTTGGAGGAAGGCCTACGGCTGGGGGCGGTGGACTGTCTGGCCAAACCGCCGGATTTCCTGCACCTGGCAGAACGCTTGCATCGGCTGCTGGTGCAAGCAAACCCTGCAAGCGCGAAGGAGGAACGCCATGAATAATCGCCGGCGACTTGCCTTGACCCTCGCACTCCTGTTAACGCTCGGGGGGGTGCTCGCATCCAACCCCGCCTCCGCGTGCATCACCATCACCTACGACACGGATTGGACCGTGTCGGTAGCCGGACAACACTTCGGATATCAGGTCATCCGCTACACCTCGCCGCTCTCGACGCCGGAAGTCGCGCGGTTCACCCGATATCACGTCCTCGTGTGTGGCTCCTTGATCCTGAACCTCGATTATCCCCCGCACAGGCGTGCTTTTATCTGCACGCTGATTCTGCTGAAGCTCTTTCTGTTGTTCGGTTGGCTGACGTGCCGAACGAGCGACGACGCTCACGATTGAACCGGCCTACGGCCAAAACAAGGAAAGCGCAAAAACCATGACAACCAACAACGACACAAAACCTGAACCCGTGACCATCAACCATGCGACGACTTCAGTCACTGCCGATTACCTGCAGAACGGATGCACCCGGGCGGAAGCCCTGCGCAACGGTCAACTCCACGACATCACGCGTGCCCCGGCCGCGCGCAATGCCTACTTCACCGTCCCGATCGCCATCACGGCTGGCCTGTGGCGGACGCTGGCAGGCGAGCGGTCGTTTGACCTGCATGACCCGACCCTGCTGCAACTCTGCCGGATCGTGGGGGCGGCCTTAGCCCGCGACCGCTTCGACCGCCGGCAACACCGGTTCTTCAGTGAGACGGGTTGGCTGAAGGTCCCGCTCGCCGGGCACCAGTTGCAGCTCAAGCTCGTTTGCCATCCCGGCGACAGCGCCGAATACGTGCTCACGCTCCTGGAAGCCTCGGAAAGCGCCGCCTTCGAGCTGTAAGCCTCTCGCCTCCCTGCCTCGCCTCAAGCCCGTTCCTTCTCCATCAGGGAACGGGCCTTCTTGTGTCTTGCTTCTCACGCCTACGGCGAAAAGAACCGGGTCACAAAACATCATGTTGATCAAACCTCCCCCACACCAAGACCAAACCCGCATCCTTTTTGAGTTTAGCCGGCCAGCCGTCGAGGCTGGCGACTTCGCCGCGTTCCTCGAACACTTCGCTCTCGATCGGTTGCCTCACGGTCCGGCCCTGCGTTCCTATTACAGCGCGTTTCATTTCACCGTCGCCGGTTACGACACCGATCCGCGTGAGCTCTACGAGATTCCCGAAGCGCGCGCGTTCTACCAGGCCTTCCGGCAGGCTTGGCCCTTCTGGTTTTTTGCCTGCGACCTGGAGAGCCCAAGTCTGCAAGCCATGACCTTTTGCTGTCTGCCCTCCCTGCAGGTGCGCCGCCGCAGTGGGGCCGCCTCCTGCCACGTCCAGTTGCAGCGCCGGGAACTGGGAGAGTTTCTCCACGACAACTTCCGTGGGCTGAACCTGCTCTTTGACCGGGCCAGGATGACGGAAGCCGAGAACCGCGAACGCTCGGCGCAGATCGTTGCCTACTACCGCCGCGACTGGAGCGAATGGGTCGGGAGCAAATCGACGCCAAACACAAGTGCGTGAAAAAAACAATCACGACTCAAACCGGGCGGGTGGAGAACGGCGCCGTGAAGACGGTCACCGAACTCCTCGCCGCGTTAACCCCCCAACAATACCAACACCTCGTCGGGTTTGCCCGGCTTCGGATGCGCGCCCGGATCCAATCCCGGGCGGTGCAGCGCTGTTTGGCCCTGATTGAACCGGAAGACCTCGTGGGCGAGGCGGTGCTCAAGCTGGAGCTGGGTGACCAAAACCCGGCCCTGGGGCGACATCTGCCCCCGGAGTATCGCACCGATCTGGAGCGCTTCCTGGCCTGCCTGCGCGGGGTGATCGAGAGCGATCTCTACAACCTGGTCCGGTTGGCGGAGCATCGGCAGGAACACGTGCCCCTCGGGGATCCGGAATTGGAACCGGGCACGGTAGAGTTGACCGCCGGTGAGAATCTCGCGGCGTTGCTCTCCCGGCGGGATGTGCATCGGGTGCTGTTCCAGAAATTGCACAAGAGCTTGGAGCGGCAACCGGCTTTGCGCAAAGAGGTGCAGGATTGGGCTGAACGGTTTCTGCACGATGATCGTATTGGAGAAGGAGAGGAGAACCGGGATCGCGTGTATCGGGTGCGGCTGCTGGCGAAGGAGTTTTTGACCGAACTGGCCGAGGAACTGGAGATTGCCCAGCCCACAGGACGCGAAATGATCTTCTGATTAAGAGTTACAGTCTCAGCTGGCGACCTGCTACCCTCCGAGAATGAAACTGCCGGACGGACTCGCATCCGTCCGGCAGCCGTCTGTGCCCATGCCAAACTCCGAGGCCCGCAACGCATCCCGCAGGGCCTTGGGCAAGGCATCCTACGCAGGTGCGGATCGCAGGTTGGGTGGCGACGCACCGCATGTGCGACCCACTTGCGCCA
>CAZJTM010000055.1:0-27853 GCA_964548925.1 uncultured Verrucomicrobiota bacterium
TCAAACTCCGGGAGTCCCCCGGCAAAGCCGGGGGTTTCCCCAATGATTATGACCGGGGTGAAATTGGTATCCGGAGTCCCGTCTGCGTTCAAACGCGCAAAGCTGTTGCAGGACATTCCAGACAGATTGGTGAAGAGGCCGCCGATGATGATTTTTCCGTCTGTTTGCGCAACCATCGTCCGCACCATGGGCGTGTCTCCGCTCCATACCGCCGCAGGAGCAAAACGCCTGTCTGCTTTGCCATCTGCTTCGAGCCGGCCAATGCTGTACCTCCACTGTCCCGCCAAAACAGTGAAATTTCCCCCTGCCAGAATCTTGCCGTCCGGCTGGACGACCAGAGCGCCTGCGGAGTTGTTGGCTCCTGGGTTGAACGAGTCGAGGGTCTGCGCGCGAACTGCGGCGGCCACTGCCAGAAACAGGACTGCGGACAGCGACAACGTTCGCCGATTGTTTTTGGTTTGTTGGGGAGTGGGTTTCATGGCTGTTTGGTCAGAAGCTACGGAGCAATCAACCAGGTCGGCACCGCTCTCGGACGGGCAACCCATTGGGCCGCGAAGGCACAATGGCATCTGTTTTTCATGGGTTCACTGGTTGCAAGGCGAAATGGGAGGGATGGTTAAAGCCACCTTGTCAAATTCATCCTCGCTCGCAAAAGTGCTGTGATGAAGGCATCTGTCATTTCATCCATCAACGCACCGGCGCCAGGACGAGCCGAAAACCGACGTCCCAGCAATGGTCGCAATAGGCATAGCGAGACGCCGACCGGCACTGGTAGGCCCGGCTCTCGTAGCCGCCGCCGCGGGCTCCGTGGAATGAACCACTCGCCGGGCCTTGTGGATCGGTCACACTCCCTCCTGGGTAACTGGTCGCGTACCAGTCCTGAACCCATTCGAGCACATTGCCCATCATGTCATACAGTCCCCAGTCGTTGGCCAATTTCGCGCCTCCCGGGTAGGGGCGAACTGCGTCGTTGTCATAATACCAAGCGTAGTTCCCCAGTTGCGTTGCGCTGAAATCGTCGCCGTAGTGGAACCGGTTGGTCGTGCCGGCGCGACAGGCGTATTCCCATTCTGCTTCCGTCGGCAGGCGGTAAGCCCAGCCTGCGGAGATCCGCCCCGCCACGCGCTCTTGCTGGGTGAGCTTCCAGCAATAATTGGTCGCCTGATCCCAAGTAAGATCTTCCACCGGATTGGCCCCATACTGCAAATGGCTGGGATTGCTACCGATGAGGGCAAAGTACTCGCTCTGTGTCACCTCGTAGCGTCCGATGAAGAAGCCGCGGGTCAAGGTGACCGCAGTCTGGGGGCCTTCGTCTATGCTCCGCCCCGGTTCGTCCGCAGGGCTGCCCATGATGAAGTGGTCTGGTGGCAGCCAGACAAACTGCGGGCCGGGGGTGGGAAGGCTTCCTACCCCCACACGCACGGTCCGATAAAAGCCGCGCGTGCCCGGTGGAGAGATGCGGTCGTACCATTCCAACGAGCCGGTGGTCAGGACGACATTGGCGAGGGCGGTCCAGACGCCGCCGTTGGCGAGGGAGTTGGCGAATTGGATCTGGTTGGTGTCTCCCGGCATGCCGGTGATCGTGAGCATTGGGATCAGTTGCAGGTTCAGCAAAGTGCCGGGTGTGCGAGAGATCACAACCGTCGGGGCGTTGGTGTAGCCACTACCTGCGCTCACGACTTGTATCCGGCTGACGGCACCATTGGTCACGGAGGCCACAGCCGTTGCACCGCTGCCGCCCCCGCCGGAGAAGGCGACCGTGGGCGGTTCCACGTAATCACTGCCGCCATCGGTTACGGTGACTGACACGACGAAGCCATATAGGACCGTAGCGGTGGCGGCAGCGTCGCGTTGGGCTTGGGCGGTAAGACTCGCGGCCACCCAAAGGACAACGGCCAGTACGCTGGAAAGCCGGCCTCGGTGTGCGCGGACTGTCACAGCAACTTTGGATTCCCGGCCATTTTGGAGAAAGTGCGGTATTTTCATGTATTCACCCCTTGCTACGCCGGAGACGGCGGAAGGTTACAGCCATTCTTTCGCCGGGTTCGTACCCCGGGAAAACCGGCTCAGGGCAGCAGCGGGCGCCGCTGTTCCATGGCGTCAATCTCGGCCAGGCTGGGCAACGGGACGCTGTGGATGCGTCCCGCACCGTCCAGCCAGGCCAGCAGTTTGCCGCCGGGATTCCACTGGGTTTCGACCGAGAGGAAGCCGTTGTACAGTTCCCGGAAGTTGGAGGGAATCCGGGCATCGGCCAGGCGCAGCATCTCGCGTCCGGTGGCCACGTTCCACCAGCGCAGAGTGCGGTCTTCGCCGGAGGTGATCAGCGTGCGGCCATCCGGGGAGAAGAGCACAACGCCCACGCGGGATTGGTGTCCCTTGAGCGGCGGATGCAACGGGCGGCCGTCCGGCACGCTCCACAGGCGCACCTCGCCATCCATCGCGCCGGTGGCCAGCAGGCGCGAGTCCGGTGAGAACCGTGCCGCCCGCGCATACCAGCGGTGACTGCCGAGCTTGACCGCCACCTGGCTGGCGGCCAGGTCCCAAATCGTTGTCCGGTAGTCCGGCGGGCAGCCGCCGTAAGCCAGCCAGCGGCCATCGGGCGAAAACGTGGCCGACGAGGAGAAGGAATCCGGCAATGAAACCGGCGGATGACCGTCGCGCAGATCAAACAGCCACAAGTTGCTCATCGTGCCCACCAGCCAGCGGTGATCAGGCGAGAGTCGCCATGGGTTGAAGTCCACGTCGGCGATCTTCCCCGCGCCTTGATACTCGCCCGTGCGCAGACTCCAAAAATGCAGACCGCCGTTCGTTGAATGGGCGGCGACCGTTTCGCTGGAGAGGAAAAACTGTGCTCGCTGGCAGCCGCGGCGGGCGAATTCTGCCCAAGACCACGAGCGGATGAGAGTGCCATTCGTCGGATTCCGCAGTTGCGTTTGGCCGGCCAGGCCGTCCACCGCTACGAAGGCGCTGCCGTCGGGCAACGGCCCGAGCGGTGCGGTGTTGGCGGGCAAACTCCAGGTGGAACTGCGCGGGCTGATTGCGTCCGGTTTCCACAGCAACGCCAAGCCATCGGTGCTGGCGGAGACGAGCAGTTCGCCCTTCGCATCGAATGCCAGCTCGTGGATTTCATTGACGTGCCCGTGCAAGGTGCGGCGACGGTTCAGCGACGGGACCTCCCAAATGTGGATCGCCTGGTCGTTGCCACCGCTGGCCAGCGAGCGGCTGTCCGGCGCAAACGCCAGGCCCAACACCATCCCTTGATGCGCCTGAATCCGGCGTTCCAGCCGGCGCGCCGGCAGGTCCCACAAGCCGACTTCACCCTGCCACGTCCCGGCGGCCAGCCAGCGGCCATCGGCGGAGATGCGCACGGACACGGTGGACGTGCTGGCCGGCAGGGTTTCATTGGTGCGGGTGGCCAGATCGTGCAGGACGATCGGCCCGTCAATGTCAAACGCCGGCACCGCGAGTGCGGTGGCAAGCTGACGGCCATCGGGCGTGAACGTCAGGCTGCAATGGCGCGTCGCGAATCCGCCGAACTCCTGCACGCGCCCTTCCGCCAAATCCCAGACCTGAACCGCCGTGGCGCCCATGACCGCCAGCCGCCGGCTGTCGCCGGAAAAGCTCAGCGGCCCGCAGGCTCCCGGAAGCTGTCGTTCGACCTCCCAGCGCGTGGTGTCCCGCAACTCCACGCCCCGCCGTCCGGTCGCCGCCAGCCATTTACCGTCGGGCGAAAACGCCACGGACTGGTACGGCGTCATGGTCCACTCGGACGCAAACTCGCGCACCTGCCGGCCTGTGGCGATCTCCCACACCCGCACCCTGGCGTCGTGCCCCATCGTTGCGAGCAAACTTCCCTCCGGACTGAGCGCCGCGCTGTGAACCATCGCCGGATGAGGAAAAGTCCGCCATTCATCGCCGCGCGCCAGTTGCCAGAGAAAGCGCCATTCGAGTCCGCGCAGCTCCGGCTCGCCGGCGCGCGGAAAGTGGCGGCGCAACAAGCTCATCGCCATGCCGCGGTTGTCCTGATCGAGAGCCGCCTGCGCTGCCTTCATGTCCGAGGTGTAAGCGTAGAGCCGCTGCAACTGCCGCTCGCTTTCGGCGCGTCGCCATTGCCAAAGCACGCCGGCGAGACCGAGCAGGAAAACCACGAGCAGGGCCGCCGTCAGACCCGCCAGCACGGGCCGGCGTTGACACCAGCGGACTGCTTTCTCCAACCGGTTCACCGGCCGGGCCAGGATGGGTTCGCCGCGCAGAAAGCGGTCGAGTTCCTCCGCCAAAGCCTGGGCGGTGGTATAGCGGCGGCCCGGCTCTTTGCGCAGGCATTTGAGGCAGATCGTTTCGAGGTCCTTCGGCACGCTCGGGTTCAACGCCTGCGGCGGCACTGGGTCGGCATGCGACACCTGATGAAGCACGTCCTTCACGGTGCCCGCTTGGAAGGGGGGCCGACCGGTGAGCAAGTGATACAGCACGGCGCCCAGCCCGTACACGTCGCTGGTGGGCGACCCCGCGTCCGCGCGTCCTTCGGCTTGTTCTGGTGGCAGGTAGCTCGGCGAGCCGAGCACCTGCCCGGTGAGCGTGAGGTCATCCTCGATCACGGCGCCTGTTGTTGCGGCGGCGGCACTGGCCGGTCCAGTGGGAGCGCTCAGCGCAGCCGGGAACCGCTTCGCCAGACCAAAGTCAGTGATCCGCGGCTGGTCGAACGGATCAATCAAGATATTCGACGGCTTGAGGTCGCGATGCAGAACGCCGTGCTGGTGAGCGAACTGCACGGCACCAGCCACGCTCTTCAAACATGCCGCCGCGCGCCGGGCGGGCAGGGGATGGCCGCGCGTCAGATCGGCGAGGTTCGGCCCATCCACGAAGTCCATGGAGAAGAACGGTTGGCCGTCATGCTCGCCGATTTCGTGGATGGCCACGATGTTCGGGTGCTGCAAACTGGCTGCCGACCGCGCCTCAGCTTGGAAGCGCCGGGCAAAGTCGGCGCCTGCCCAAGGCCCGGCGAGCATCATTTTCACGGCCACCACGCGGTCCAGGCTGACCTGTCGCGCCCGATAGACCACCCCCATGCCGCCGCGGGCGATGATTCCCAGCAATTCATAGTCGCCGAACGGGACGAGGCCAACCGACAGCGGCTCCGCGTCCCGGCGTTCAGCCAAGCCCTCTTCCAAGAAGCATTTTGGGCACAGGCCCTCCGGGCCGGTGTCAGCCAGCTTCGCTCCGCACGTGGCACAGATGCGCATGTCAGGATGGTGGCTTGATCGAGTTCAGCATGGTCCACTCGGGGGTTCTACGCCAAAAACCGAGCGAGGTTACCTGGCCGGTTGTTCACGCCCAGATCAGGAGGTAAACACCGCGATCAGGTGGCGCAGTTCGGCATCCACATCCTCGGGACCGGCCACGGTTTGGACAACCTCCGCGCGCAGGATTTCGCGGCAACGCTGTCGCAGGCGATGCACACTGACTTTGACCGCACCTTCGGAAAGGCCCAGTTGGGCGCCAATCCGGCCGTAGGCGACCGTACTTCCATCGCCCCAGACGGTATTCTTCAACTGTTCGAAGAGTGCCTCCTTGCCGGCGGCGCGATACTCTTGACCTAATTGCGCGAGGACGCCGTGCATCAAAGCCAAAGCCCATGCCTTCTCGTATGCTCGCTCTGGCGTCTCGATGTCCGCGGGTTCCGCAGCGCAGCCTTGGTCAGCCAACCGGGCGTCCAGCGACTCGGCCGGCTGGGTGCCGCCGCGTTTCTGGCGCGTTGCCTTCCGCCATTCAGTTACCAGGAAACGCTGCAGCGACGTCAGCAGAAACGTGCGGAACCGACCTTTCTCTGGCATCGCGTCACCCAGCGACTTGAGCCGCAATAGCCGGGCGAAGAACTCCTGGGTCAAATCCTCGGCATCGTGGTGACTGTGGGTCTGACGGCGAACAAACGCGTACGCCGGCTGCCAGTAGCGGCGACAGAGGGTTTCCAGCGCTGCGCTGGCGTCCGGCGATCTTTCGTGCCCGGCACGCAGCACCAAGCTCCAGTGCGTTGTGACGAAACCGGCCCCGCCCCCACCCGTCTCCGAGGCGACAGAAGGGTTAGGGAGGCGATCCTCGATTTGCATCAAGAACTCCCGGTGAAGACATTTGAACCCCCCCGCCTGTTCCTGTGAAGCCCTGGGCCAATTCGAGGTGCGGCTGGCAGCGAGACACTTTTCGCCCGGCCTGCTTGCGTCTTCCCAAGGTGCCGAGTCTTGCGCTGCAGAGAATGAGCAGTCCGAAGGTGGAGAAAAGAGACATAGTATTCGTTGCGTGCCTTTTCTGGCTGAGTCTCAGACGCCGGGATTCTCCGCTTCGCTTCGCAGTCAGCGCAAGCGAAAAACCCGGCCTCATCCAGCCACGGTCTCGTGCCGGCTGCCCCATTCGGGCTTTGCGCGTTGCGGTTTCAGACCTACCATCACTCACGTCATGCTGAGCCTTGAACATTTGGCTGCCTTGCTGGAGCAGAACCGCGCCGCTGCGGGCGCGCGGGTCCGGGAGTTCTCTATCGCCGGGAAGCTGTTTGCTTTCAACACGTGGCCCGCCATCATGGGTGTCGTCAACCTGTCGCCCGACTCCTGGTATCGCGAGAGCGTGTGCCTCAGCGTGGCAAGCGCCGTCCGCCGGGGGCAAGTGCTGGCCGCGCAGGGCGCGGCGATTGTGGACCTCGGCGCCGAATCCACACTGGCCCACGCGGCCCGGCTGGATGGCGTGGCGCAGAACAGCAAGTTGCTGCCGGTCGTGAAGGAATTGCGTGCGGCCGGGATCCTGGTTTCTGTCGAGACCTACCAACCGTCGGTCAGCCGCGCCTGCCTCGACGCCGGCGCGAACATCCTCAACCTGACCGGCACGGATCAGGGCGAAGAACTGTTTCGCATGGTGGCGGATTACGACGCGGCGGTCATCCTCTGCTACGTGCAAGGGAAGAATGTCCGCGAAGTGGGCGATTTTGTTTTCGGCGCCGACCCGACAGCGATGATGCACGAGTATTTCGCGCGCCGGATCGAAACCGCCACCCGCTGCGGCGTGGAGAAACTCTTCATTGATCCGGGGCTGGGCTTCTATTACCGCAACCTCCAGGACAGCGCGGTGCGGGTGCGGCATCAGATGAACATCTTCCTGAACACCTTCCGGCTGCGCACCTTGGGGTTCCCGGTCTGTCACGCGCTGCCGCACGCGTTCGAGTTCTTCGGCGAGGAGGTCCGTTGCGCCGAGCCGTTCTTCGCGGTGTTGGCCGCGCTGGGCAAGACGGATTTGTTCCGCACCCACGAAGTGCCGCGGATCAAGGCGGTGCTGGACACCTTGCAGGCCTACTGAGTCTTTTTCAGGCAGTTGGTTCTTTGGCCGGGCGCCTGTGCGGCGGCGCAGGACAGGCCTCCAGCCTGTCTCCAGCTTCTGCCCGACTTTACCCGCTCGGTGACGCGTGGTTGGACTCTGGTGCGCGAGCGAGAGACTGTTCCCACTGAAGTGTGAGACAGGCTGGAAGCCTGTCCTGCGACATGGGCGCGGTTGCGTGGACGCCGCTGCCTGCTCAGCCGCGTTGAACGAGAAACACCCCTTCCTCTTCCGAACGAGCGACCCAATCCTTCAGCACGACCAGGCCATGCGCCCGGAGTTGTTCACGAACCAGCGCCGGGGTGTGACGGTAAGAGAAGAACAACCGGATGCTCTCGCCAGCGCGGAATGCGAACCCCTCGCCATCCAGCGCCACCTCCCGGGATCGCCGGAACTCGAAATACGCAGCCACGCGCTTCAGGCCGCTGCCTGCCGGATCGTCCTCGATGGCGAAGCGCAATTCGCCGTCGCCACGCTCGATGCCGAGGTCCAACAGGAACGTCAACAGCCACTCGCGAGTGAGCGGGTTGTCGTATTGCGGCAGGATGCGCCGCATCCCGGCGGCATAATCCGGTCCCGGCGCGAGGTTGGCGCTGAAGAGCAGGAGGTCGCTTTTCCGCAACAGCCGGGCGAGGCGCGGCAGGATCACGCCCGGCTCGAAGTTGGGGATCATGCCGAAGAATGTCACCAGCCGCGCGGCGTCCGGCGGTCCCATTCCGGCGAGCGCCTCCGCCACGTCATCCGCCGACGCCAGATCGCACACGAACGGAAAACAATCCGCTTCGGCCACCACCGCCAAGGCCGTCTGACGGGCGACCAGCACCATGGCGGGGCTCACGTCGCAGGGCGTGTAAGAAACCTCCTTGCCCGCGCCCCGGAGCAGTTGCAGCAGGCGCGTGTCCTTCTGCCCACCGCCGCAGCCGAGTCCGACCAAATGCGCCCGCCGAGGACCCACCCGCGCCACGGCTTCCGCGAAGCCACTGTTGTACGTGGCGGCGCAGTCGGCATCGTGGCGCGACGGAGAGAAGGCCTGGTGCAAGGCCAACCACTGGTGCGTTTGCTTGACGCTGTCGTAATGGAACTTGGGATTCACGCGTCGGGTGCGCAGCGATTCCCGCAAGTCCCGCCGCACGGCTTCTGGAAACTGGCTGGCATGAATGGTGATGTTGACGAGCGACATGCGCTGTTTGTCGCCGAAAGGGCGGCGCAAGACAAGCGCCCTGTGCAATTCCGCTCCGAGTGCTGGCTCGGAGAGAGCGGGCGAGAATGATGTTTGAATAGACATGGCCAAGCCCGACGACGCTCGGCCACCCCCGGCGGAACCTACCCCGACGGCACCGCCCCGCAGGCCGACACTCGCTGCAGGGGCGGTCTGGCCCGTGGATGACATCGCAGGCGGGGCGTCTATTCTCCGTCGGCTACTTGAGGCCGGCTTGGTTTTTGGGACAACACGAACATGAAAGACCCAACGCCCCCCATCTGGCCCCACGAGCTGCCGAGGATTCCGTTGGTCCGGAAATTCGTTGCCGTCAGCGCGTAGGCGGTCTGGGGGTTCGCGACGGTCTGTTGGCCCACCAACAAAAACTCAACCCCCGGTTGCTGAATGCGTGGAATTGGCTCGCGCTGCGGGGTCTTCTGCTGGGTTGACTCGGAGCATCCGGTCTTTTGGCGGTGCTGCTTATCGGGATCACCCTGTTCATCTTCGGTTGGTTGCCGGATCGTCAGACGCATCCCGACCGGCGGCGGCTCATCCGCTGGCTGGCCTGGCAAGGCGGGGTGGCACTGTTGATGGGGATGGCGTTTTCCGTGTGGAAACAGTTCTGATCACCCAGCGACGAAGGCAGACGGTGGAACCTCCCCAGTTCTCGGTGAAAAATCCGTGTCCATCCATGTCCATCCGTGGTTAAACTCTCCCCGCGATTATGGAATACGAAGCGGTCATTGGTCTGAAAACGCACGTCCAGTTCAAGGCCACGTCAAAGATGTGGTGCGGTGGCGCCAATGCATTTGGCACACCTCCGGGCGGCCACTTGAGTTGGCGCACGTCGTTGGGTAGGGTGGCCACATGAACTTGCCCACGACCAGCACCGGGCCGGACCTGGCCAAGGTTTTCGGTCCGCGAGGCGAAGGTTTCCTGCCCCGCTGCCTGGCAGCCTTGCGCCAGGCTTTGCCAGTGGAGGAAGTCTGGCTCTTCGGCTCCTGCGTTCGCGGCGAGGCCCGACCGGACAGTGACCTGGATTTGTTGGTGGTACTGGCTGACGACCACGGGCTGACCCGGCCCGGTTTGGCGTGCTACCGGACGATCCGCCGTCTGCACAGTGGCATTCCGATGGATGTCATGGCTGTTTCCAAAAGCCGTTGGGAGCAAGAATGCGCGACTCCTTTCGGGTTGTTCGGGGAAGTCTGGCGCGAGGGGGTTCAAGTCTATGCTAACCGATCCGAAAAATCCCCGGCACTGGTTTAATCTCGCGGATAAGGACTTGGAGCGGGCCCACCGGCGGTTCGCGGAGCCTGATTTCAATGATTGTCTTTTTCATTTGCAGCAATGCGCGGAGAAAACCATGAAGGGACGGTTGGTCGCTGTGGGGTGGCCGCTGCAAAAGACGCATGACCTTGGCGCGTTGAGCACGGCGCTGCTGAGTTACGGCGTGGATTGCTCCTGGTTTGAAGATGCGGCCGATGTCCTCGCCACAGAGTATATCGCCGACCGTTACCCCGGTTTTGATGATCAACCACCGGATGCCGCCGAGTTGCGCCAGCTCGTGCAGGACACACGCAAACTCTTTGAAGAACTCTCCGGCCGGATGTATGCCGGCCCCGAATTGCCCTCTTGATTTCAACATGGACTACGAAGCGGCCATCGGTCTGGAAACACACGTCCAACTCAAGACAAAGTCGAAGATGTGGTGCGGCTGTGCCAATGCCTTTGGCGCGGAGCCAAACACGAATGTTTGTCCCGTCTGCCTGGGCCTGCCCGGCGTGCTGCCCGTGCCGAACGACGAGGCGCTGCGGCTGACAGTGCTCACGGGCTTGCTCCTGAATTGCGAAATCCCCCGCTTCGCCAAGTTCGACCGGAAGAGCTACTTCTATCCGGACATGCCCAAGAACTACCAGATCACGCAATACGACCAGCCCAGCACGGCGAACGGCTACGTGGAGTTCGAGTTTGGCGATGGACTCGCCCGCGTCCGCATCACCCGCGCGCACTTGGAGGAGGACGTGGGCAAGAGCACGCACTTCGAGCACCACAGCGGCGTGGATTTCAACCGCGCTGGCGTGCCACTGATGGAAATCGTTTCCGAACCGGACATCACCAGCGCGGACATGGCCTACAAATATCTCAACGCGCTCAAGGAAATCCTCGTGCAGGGGGGCGTGAGCGATTGCGACATGGAGAAGGGCATGGTCCGGTGCGACGTGAACGTGAGCGTGCGGCCCGTCGGCACGAAGGAACTCGGCGCCAAGATCGAGATCAAGAACATGAACAGCTTCTCCGGCGTGCGCCGCGCGCTGGAATACGAAATCCCGCGCCAGATCGAAGTGCTCCAGAGGGGCGGCAAGTTGATCCAATCCACCCGCCGCTGGGACGACGTGGCCGGCATCACCGAGGAAATGCGCACAAAGGAAGACGCGCACGACTATCGTTACTTCCCGGACCCGGACCTGATGCCGGTCGCACCGGATGACGCGTGGCTGGCAGAGGTGAGGGTCCGCGAGGTCGAGCTGCCTCTGGCGCGCAAGCAGCGCTTCATGCGCGACTATGCGCTGCCCGCGAGCGATGCCGAGACATTCAAGAGCGACGTGGCTCTGGGCGACTACTTTGAGGGCATTGCCAAGGGGACGAAAAACCCGAAAGCCGTGGCCAACTGGGTCATCAACAACCTGCGGGCCAAGATGACGGAGTCGCAAACAGGCTTGGGCGAACTGAGGTTCAAGCCCGAGGCGCTGCTCGAACTCGTCGGCTTGGTGGAGAGCAAAGCCATCAGCAGTTCCGCCGCGCAACAAGTGTTTGCCGAGATGTTTGAGACGGGCAAAGCGCCCGCAGCCATCGTTCAGGAAAAGGGCCTGGCGCAGGTCAGCGACACAGGTG
The DNA here is from genome assembly GCA_964548925.1 of uncultured Verrucomicrobiota bacterium. Classification (GTDB taxonomy): domain Bacteria; phylum Verrucomicrobiota; class Verrucomicrobiia; order Limisphaerales; family MWDV01; genus MWDV01. The sequence continues at coordinate 11,444 of CAZJTM010000055.1, forward strand.
CGATTGAAAAGCTCTGCGACGAAGTGATCGCCGCGAACCCCGGCCCCGCAAACGATTTCCGCTCCGGCAAGGCCGCCGCGCTGAACTTCCTCAAGGGCCAGGTGATGAAATTAAGCAAGGGCAAGGCGAACCCGGCGCTGGCGGGGGAGATTTTGGAGCGGAAACTGAAGGGCTGAGGAGCGTCGCCGCGCCGGAAAACTTGGGCTTTCATCAGCGGGGACTTTGACGTAACATTCTGATGCGATGAGCACGCAAGAGCTACTGGCCGATATTCACGCCCTGGAGGAAGAGTTGCTTTCTTTTGAGCGCAAGTTCGGCGTCCGCTCGGAGGTGTTCTATGCGGCCTACGCGCAGGGCGATGAACCGGAGAACGAAGCGTGGGTGTTGGATTTTACGGAGTGGGCCAGCGTCTATCGCACTTGGCTGATGCGATTGGCGGAGTATCGCAACGAAATCAGCCGGCTTCAGGCGGGTCGCACCGGGCTCACCGGACTGGTTCACGCCGCCGCATGAGCAATCCGCTTCGGAAGCTGGAGGATTACGAGTTGTTCCTGTACACGCTTGCGGAGCGGTTCGATTCGATCCGCCAAACTACCCTCACCCTCGTCCGCCGCGGCACCTCGCTGGCGCGGGTGACAGGCGAACTTCAGTTCGACGGCGGGTTTCGACTGGTTGTGGTGGAGCGCCTCATTGCCGACCGATCCCCGGTCGTGATTGACGCCTACGGTTACGAAGTCTGGCGCGAACAAGAGAAGCTGTTCTGGTACGACTGCCAGCCGCATCCGGACGAACCTGCATTGCGGGTCACCCACCCGCACCACAAACATACACCACCCGACATCAAGCATCATCGGTTGCCCGCCCCGCAGTTGAGTTTTACGCGACCAAACTTGCCGGAACTGATCGCTGAAGTGGAAGCGTTGCTGGGGCGAGCGCGTCGTTGATGGCCATGCCCGCGAACATCATCAAATCCAGTAGAGCCGCCACGCTGAATTCTTTCAAAGGCTAGATAATGAAGCTGAACAAGAGCAAGGCGTACACGGCTGTGGTCAGGGGGACTCTGGTGCGCAAACTCAAGGCATAGCTCTAAGAAGCATGGACCCCACCCCGGCAGGCCGTTCCAGACGGCTCTTTCTCAGAAGCAGTTTGGCGGTGATTGGCGGACTGGCATGGGGAGCGCCGGTCTTGCCGGCGCTGGCACGGGTTGGTTTTGAGAGCTCGGCACTGCCAGTTGCTGATTTGCCCAAGGGCTCCGCGCCGAAACCGGTTATCTTCCCGCATTTCCCTGACCGCCTGCACGCCTTCGTCTGGCGTAACTGGCCACTGGTGACGCCGGAGCGCATGGCCCGGGTCGTCGGCGCGAAGCGGTCGGACATCGTGCGCATGGGACGGGCGATGGGCTTGGGCACGCCGCCACGCATCACGCGCGATCAGCAGGCGCGTTCTTACATCACCGTCATCAAACGCAATTGGCATTTGTTGCCTTACGAGCAATTGTTGGATCTGCTGGGCTGGAGCGCGGAGCAACTCGCTTTTACGCTGCGCGAAGACGATTTCCTCTACATCAAACTCGGGAGCCTCAAACCGCAGTGCGAACCACTGCGTTACCAGCCGCCCACCGGGCCAATGTTTCGGCGTGAACAGGAGATCGCGCGGATCATGGACGAGGCGTTCCCAAATGGCGTGAACAAAGCGGACGAACCGCTCTTTGGTTTCGTCTCGCAGCTTTCCGCCAGGCCGGCGGTTTCCCAGGTGAAACGTCCGGAATCCAGCGACTCGCTCCGCTTCTGCTATTCCTACTTCGCGCTCTATGGCGATCCGCTGTTGGAGCAAGCCGCCGATCCCTTTCCCGAGGGTTACCTCTCGCAACTTGCCCGGGCCGGGGTCAATGGAGTCTGGTTGCAGGCGGTGCTGCACAAGTTGGCCCGGTTTCCATGGCAGCCAGAACTCAGCGCGCCGCACGAACGGCGGCTCAGGAACCTGAGAGCGCTCGCGGCGCGTGCCCGCAAGCACGGCATCCGCGTCTTTCTCTACCTGAACGAGCCACGCGCCCAGCCTCTGCAATTCTTCGAGAACCGACCGCAACTAAAGGGCGTCATCGAGGGCGACTATGCGTCACTTTGCACGAGCGCGCTGGAGGTCCAGCGATTCATGGTGGATTCGATCGCGTCCATCTGCCGCGCGGTGCCGGATTTGGGCGGGTTTTTCACCATCACCGCCTCGGAGAACCTGACCCACTGCTGGTCGCATGGTGGTGGCGCCCAGTGCCCGCGTTGCAGCCAACGCTCACCGGCCGACGTGATCGCCGAGGTCAACCGGTTGATTGCCGACGGGATCAAGCAAGCCGGCACGCAGGCACGGTTGATCGCCTGGGACTGGGGTTGGAATGATGCCTGGGCCGGCGAAGTGATCCGCCAATTGCCGGCAGAAGCCACCTTGCAGAGCGTGAGCGAGTGGAGTCTGACCATCGAGCGCGGCGGCGTGAAGACGGAGGTGGGAGAGTACTCCATTTCGGCCATCGGGCCCGGGCCTCGCGCACAGCGGCACTGGCGCATTGCGCGGGAATGCGGCCTGAAGACCATCGCCAAGATCCAAGCCGGTTGCACATGGGAACTGTCCGCCGTGCCCTACATCCCTACGGTTGAGAACGTGGCGCGGCATGCGGAGAACCTCTGCGGCGTTGACGTGAGCGGGCTCATGCTCGGCTGGACGCTGGGTGGATATCCGTCGCCGAACCTCGAAGTCGTGTCGGAGACGTTGGCGTGCGGTTCAGCGGACAAAGCGATGCAGCGCGTGGCGGAGCGGCGTTTCGGCAAAGCGCTCGCGCCGGTGGTGGTGGCTGCCTGGCGCGGTTTCAGCGCGGCCTTTCTCGAGTTTCCGTATCACATTGGCGTGGTTTACTCCGGCCCGCAACAGCTCGGGCCGGCAAACTTGCTCTGGGCGGAGCCGACCGGATACGCGGCCACGATGGTCGGGTTTCCGTATGATGCCTTGGATGGCTGGCGTGCGGTCTATCCGCCGGAGGTTTTCGTCAGTCAGATGGAGAAGGTTGCCCTCGGATTCGAACATTCGCTGAAGGCACTCAAGGCGGCAGCAGCCCAAGTGGACGCCGTCTCGCCGGCGGAGCGCCGCGCGTTCGATGCCGAAGCAGGCGTGGCCGAGGCGGCGGCCATTCACTTCCGCAGTTCAGCGAATCAGGCTCGCTTCGTCCTGGGCCGAGATGCCTTGGCGACATCCGCGGCGGCTGCTGATGCCGCGCCGCGCAAAGCGGAGTTGCGGCGGCTTCTGCGTGAGGAGATTGAACTGGCCCGCCGGTTGCACCGGATTCAGTCACGTGATTCGCGCATCGGCTTCGAGGCCTCGAACCACTACTTCTACATCCCGGTGGATCTCGCCGAGAAGATCCTGAACTGCCACGACCTGCTGACCCGCCTGTCTTTGAACTCGCAGTGAGCGCTTGGGGCGGTTTGGAACTCGCCCCCGCGTCGAGTTCGCCTTTGCATGCTCCGGGTTGCCGCCCGCCACGCGCCCCAGTTTCGCGAGAATCGGCGGAGCGTTTCTCCCGCTTCTCAGGCAGTCTGGCCCGCAAGCGCTCTCCCTGGCCGACACGCGGTTTTGCTCATCGGGAGCGCAAGTTCCATGGTGGGACTTGTTCGCGTCCTGCTGCCACGCTTGGGGTTCTCCGTGCATCCGCTTCAAACTGACTCCAGTCCGATAACTTGGTGGCGGCGCACCTGCCGTTTCCAACGTGCCCGTTGCCGGGCGCTTTTGCTTGAGCCGCGCCCGCCGTTGCGCACACTGGCGTCCATGCCGATTTGCATGCCTCCGATATCACGGCGCAGCTTTCTCCATCGCTCCCTCTGGGCGGGGGCGGGATTGGCGTTTGCGCCCGCGCTCCGTGCCGCCGCAAAAGACGCGGATCCGCACCTTTGGGCGCTGTTGGCCGACACGCACATTCCCGCCGACCGCACGAAGACCCAGCGCGGCATCTCGATGGTGGGCCATTTCCAGACGGTGACGCAGCAGTTGCTGGCCCTGCCCCGCCGGCCGGCGGGCATCTTGATCGCTGGCGACCTGGCGTTGAACAGCGGCGAGGCGGCTGACTACGCGACGTTGCGCGAATTGCTGCGTCCCCTGAGCGCCGCCCGATATCCGGTGCATCTCGCGCTGGGCAATCACGATCACCGCGAGCGGTTCCTGGATGCCCTGACCGAGCAGCCTGCCACGCAACGTCCGGTCGCCACTCACCTCGTGGCCATCATCCCCGGCTGGCGGGCGAATTGGTTCCTCCTGGATTCCTTGGAGCAGACGCTATCCACACCCGGGCTGCTTGGGGACGCGCAGTTGAACTGGCTGGCGGAGGCGTTGGATCGTCATTCGGACAAGCCGGCCCTCATCGTCCTGCACCACAATCTCGACGCGAAGAACGGCGCCTTCAGCCTGAAGGACGCGCCCGGCTTGTTCGAGGTCATCCGGCCGCGCAAACAGGTGAAGGCCTGCGTCTTTGGGCACACGCACTTATGGCGCACCTGGACGGATGAGAGCGGCATTCACTACATCAATCTGCCGCCAGTGGCGTACACGTTTCAGCCGGCGGACCCCTCGGGTTGGGTGCAAGCCGCCCTGGCGCGGAATGGCGTGAAGTTGAAGCTGCGCTGCGTTGACCCGAAGCATCCGTCGCATGGTCAAGTCGTAGATCTGATCTGGCGCGCGGGCTGATCGCCGCTATGGCTGGTTCTCGGGCGAATCGAGGTCCTCGATCTGATAATCACCGAAACTCTTGCCGCTGGCCCGCAGAATCTTGGCCACCTGCGGCGAAACCCACCGGCGCGACTTGCGTCGGCTGGTTTCCGGCGGTTTGAGCCGGTAGTGGCCGGCAGCATCCCGTTCGATGAGTCCTTCCTCCACCAGACGGCGCAGGACCGGCACCGCCCAGCGGGGATCGTCGGCGTGGCGGTGTTTCCCGCCCGCCCGCCGGCAGATTTCCTTGACGGAAACGAACTGTCCCAGTGCGGCCTTCAGGTAATCGAGGATTTCGCGTTTCTCGGCTTCCATGTCCTGCGGTGATGGCCCCGCACTGTGGCAGAATGGGCGGGTGTTCGGAAGTGTTTTCGTAGCCAGCCCGGGCGGCGCTGCCTCAAAACAAAACGTCCAAACAAAAGAAGGCTCTTTCAAAACTCCCGCCGGCTGAGGGCAGCCGGCCTACAGGGCGCGGATTGGCGTGCGATTCTTGTAGGCTGCGTGCCCTCACGCGGCGCGTTTCTCGGGGTTTTGAAAGAGCCTCAAAAGGCAATGCCGTTTAGGAATTGATACTAGGCCGGATGATCTCACCCGGCAAAGTGTTGGCGATTCAATCGAGGTGTGAAATATCCAAATTAGAACCGCAGGAACACCTTCTTCCGATACAGGAAATTCGCGAGCCAGAAAACCAAGCTCAGCGCCACCGCCGCCACGAGCAGGTCGCCGGCGCCTTGGGCCACGTGGTTGTTAAACCACGCCTGCACGTCGCCGCCCGCCAACCGGCGCGCGAGTGGACGAAAGCCGCCGAGGAAGTTGCTCGTCAGGTAGAGGGTGATCGGGTTCATGCCGATCCACACGAAGGGCTGACACCACATTTGGAGCTTCCACACATCCACAACTAGGTAGAATGTCCCAAGCAGCAGGGCGCTGTAACCGCCGGCGACGAGCACGTAGGAGGAGGTCCAGATCTTCTTGATGACCGGGAACTGCAAGTTCCACAGCCAGCCCACGGCCACGGCCACGGCGCCTGCGGCCAGCAGATAGATCACTTTTCGCTTGTCGTCCACGCTGGTGTTGGTCAAAAGCCATCCCGCGAAGACGCCCAGCAGACACGTCACCACCGCCGGGAACATGCTCAGCCAGCCTTCCGGGTCGAAAAACACGTCGTATTTCCGGCCGGGCATGTGGCGGAAGTCAAAGTGATCCACCACATTGTAGCCCTTGTCGAACTTGCCGGTGACACGGTTCGTCGTGGCGAAAAACACCCGCTCGGCCGCCGCCCAAGCCGGACTGTCTTTCACCGCGGAGAAATTGCCGGCGCCCCTGAGCAACGCCGCCGCCTGCGCATCGCCCATTTGCTCGGCGCGTTCGGCCAACCTGGCCTTGTCGAGTTGGATGTCCCGGATCGGCGTCAAGGCCAGCAACGCCCAGTAGCCGAGGAGAATGCCCGCCGCGACCGCGATCAGTGCGCGCGGCTTCAGGAAGCAAAACAGCAGCCCCGCGAAACAATACGCGACGGCAATGCGGTTGAGCACGCCGCTCACCCGGATGTCCGGCCAGGCATTAGTGACTCCCCCCGAATAGATGATGCCGACCACATACAGCAGCACGCTCCGGCGGAGGATGCGCTTCACTGCTCCAAGCTTTCCTTCCTGGGCGATGGTGCGGCTGAGCGAATACACCAGCGCCACGCCGACCATGAACACAAACAAGGGGAAGATCAGGTCCTCGAAATGGAATCCCGCCCAATCCACGTGTTCCAGTTGCGTGGCGAGGAACCGCGTGGCGGGGGTGTCATGCAGCCTGCGCAACGCGTCCACCAAGGGCTCCGCGCCGATGATCCAGAACATGTCAAAGCCGCGCAGCGCGTCCAGCGACATGAGACGCTGGCTGGCGACCGGAGAGGCAGTGTTGACGTTGGCCATGTCAATGGGTGCGGAACGTGTAGGAGAAAGACCCGCGGCAGGCAAGGCCAAAGGAGCGGGCCGGCCTTGGACAGGCAATTGGGCGTCATTCCAATTGTGGCGCCACGGCTCAAAGCCCCAACTCGCGCCGCACTTCCTGGAAGGCGTTCAGGGCCAACTCCAGGTCTTGGATCGAGTGCGCGGCGGAAACTTGCGTCCGGATGCGAGCCTTGCCCTGCGGCACGACGGGATAGGAGAACCCGACCACGTACACGCCTTTCTGTAGCATGGCGTCGGCAAATCGCGACGCCAGGGCAGCGTCGCCGAGCATGACCGGGACAATCGGATGGGTCCCCGGCAGGATGTTGAAGCCGAGCCGGGTCATGCCTTCACGGAAGAAGCGCGTGTTGGCTTCCAGCGTGTCGCGCAGGGCCGTGGAGGCCGTAAGCAGTTCGAGCACTTTGAGCGTGGCTCCGGTGATGGACGGCGCGAGGGTGTTCGAGAACAAATATGGGCGCGAGCGCTGGCGGAGCAACTCGATGATGGGCTTCCGCCCGCTGACGTAGCCGCCGCTCGCGCCTCCGAGCGCCTTACCCATGGTGCCGGTGAGGATGTCAATCCGCCCCATGACGCCGTGATGCTCATGCGTGCCCCGTCCGTGCGACCCCATGAAACCGACAGCGTGCGAGTCATCCACCATGACAAGGGCTTGGTATTTGTCCGCGAGATCACAGATGGCCGGTAGGTTTGCGAGATAGCCGTCCATGGAGAAGACGCCGTCGGTGGCAATCAGCCGGAAGCGGGCGTTGGCCGACTCCTTCAGTCTGGATTCCAAATCGGCCATGTTGTTGTTGGCGTAGCGCAGACGCTGCGCTTTGCAGAGGCGGACGCCGTCAATGATGCTCGCGTGGTTCAGTTCATCCGAGATGATGGCGTCCTCCGGACCGAGCAGGGTTTCAAACAAGCCGCCGTTTGCGTCGAAGCAGGACGAGTAGAGGATGGTGTCCTCGGTGCCGAGGAACTCCGTGAGCCTGGCTTCAAGTTGCTTGTGAACGCCCTGCGTGCCGCAGATGAACCGGACACTGGCCATGCCATAACCCCACTGGTCAATCGCTGCTTTCGCCGCCGCCGCCACAGCCGGGTGTTGTGCCAGCCCGAGGTAGTTGTTGGCGCACAGATTCAGGACCGGTTTGCCGTCGCCCACGCGGATGGTTGTGCCCTGGGGCGTGAGGATGACGCGCTCGCGCTTGAAGGTGCCGGCCGCACGTATGTTGTCGAGTTGTTGCTCAAGGTGGATTTGGAAGGAGTGGTTCACGGGAGGTCAGGGTTTGGGTTGAATCAACTTGGCCGCGTTGGAGGCAATCTCCGGTTGAAACACCGGCAATGAAATCTTGAGCCAGATGCCGGTTATGCGCAAAGCCAGAATGAGACCGATGGCAATGACGGTGACGGCAGGGTGGGCTGGCCACCAGCGATGCAGGATTACAAACACCGCGCCTCCGGCCATCGCCGCCGTGGCATAAAGCCGGATATGCGGGCGGAAGACCATCGGCACTTCGCCGGTGAGCACGTCGCGGAGAATGCCACCGGCCACCCCGGTGACGACGCCGAGCAACACCGACACCGGCGCGGCGAAACGCAGGTCAACTCCCTTGCGGGTGCCGACGATGGTGAACAAGGCCAGCGCGAAGGCGTCCGCCACGAGCAGGAAGTTTGCGGGCAATTCGCGCAGGCGGCGGACAAAGAACGTGGCCACGGCCACCAGGCTGGCGTTCAGCAGGTACGCCGGGTTGCGCAGCCAGGCGACGGGCGTGTCGCCTACAAGCAGATCACGCACGGTGCCGCCGCCATAGGCGGTCACCAGCGCCAGGACCACCACGCCGAAGAGGTCCACACGTTTTCCCCGCGCGGCCAGCACACCGCCAATTGCCGCCACGCCGATGGCAAAATGTTCCAGCAGTTGTTCCACAATGGCTCTGCGCCTCAGCGCCAGTTGAGGACAACTTTGCCCGAGGCGCCGCTGAGCATGGCCTCAAACCCTTTTTCAAACTCGGTATAATGAAACCGGTGCGTGATGATGGGACGGATGTCGAGCCCGCTTTCCAGCATGACCGTCATCTTGTACCACGTTTCATACATCTCGCGCCCGTAAATGCCTTTGATCGTGAGCATGTTGAAAACGACCTTGTTCCAGTCGAACGGCACTTGCTGCGACGGGATTCCCAGCATGGCGATCTTCCCTCCGTGGGCCATGTTGTCAATCATGTCGCGCAGGGCCGCCGGGCTGCCGGACATCTCCAGGCCGACGTCGAAGCCTTCCTTCATGCCGAGTTCCTTCTGCAGCGAGGCGAGACTGCCGCCGTTGCTCACGTTCAACGCCACATCAGCACCCATTTTCCGGGCCAAACCCAGGCGGTATTCGTTCACGTCGGTCACGACGACGAAGCGCGCCCCGGCGTGTTTGACCACGGCGGCCGCCATGATGCCGATCGGGCCCGCGCCGGTGACCAACACATCCTCGCCCAGCACCGGGAATGACAGGGCCGTGTGGACCGCGTTGCCGAACGGATCGAAGATGGAAGCCACGTCGCGGTCAATGTTGCTCTGATGATGCCACACATTGGTCATGGGCACGGAGATGAACTCCGCGAACGCGCCCGACCGGTTTACGCCGATGCCCACGGTGTCCTTGCACAGATGTCGCCGGCCGGCGAGGCAGTTGCGACAGCGTCCGCAAACGACGTGCCCCTCGGCACTCACCACCTCGCCCGGGAAAAAGTCCTTCACATTCGCACCCACACGCACTACCTCCCCAACGAACTCGTGGCCCACGACCATGGGCACGGGAATCGTTCGCTGGGCCCAGTCGTCCCACTTGTAAATATGCACGTCCGTGCCGCAGATGCCCGTGCGCTCCACGCGGATTAGCACGTCGTTGATCCCCACCTCGGGCTCGGGCACGTCGGCCAGCCACAGGCCCGGTTTCCGTTCCTTCTTCACCAATGCTTTCATAGATGTTTTCGCTCTCGCTTCCGATGTTGCCGGCAAGACCGCCCGGAGCATCGCGTGGTTCAATAGTTCTCGTATATCGAACTAACATCCGCTATCCTAGACGCCGAGTTCCAGTATGCAAGAACTATTTCCGATATATTGAACGATGAAACCAAGCACCGCCTCGCCGCCGACCACCGCCCCCAAGTCCGCCGTTCTCAAGTCCGCCGACCCGTTCAATCCACCGTTGGGCGCCCGGGTGAAGGAACTGCGCGCCACGCGGGGTTGGTCGCTGGACGCCCTGGCCAAGGCCAGTGGCGTGAGCCGCTCCATGCTCAGCCAGATTGAGCGCGACCAGGCCAATCCTACCGTGGCCGTCACGCTGCGCATCGCCCGCGCTTTTGGCATGTCACTCGGGGATTTGCTCCAAATGGAGGGCGTGACTTCCGCCGTCACCGTCATTCGCGCCGACGATCACGCCTATCATTACCGCTCGGACAAGGATTGCCGGATTCGCACCCTTTCGCCGCTGAACCTGGAGAAGGACGTGGAGTTTTACGAAATCGGGCTTGAGCCGGGCGGGGCGCTCCGCAGCGCGCCGCACTTCCGGGGCACGCAGGAATTCCTGACCGTCCTGAAAGGACAAGTCCGCGTGGAGTCGGCCACGGACGCGGAAGAACTCTCGACGGGAGATTCCGCCAGCTACCGGGCCGATGTGCCGCACGCGATCGTCAATGCCGGCAAAGGGAACGCGCTGGCTTACCTCATCGTCATCTACCGATAGTCTGGCCCTCACGGCCAGTTGGAGAACTCCAAGCGGCCGACCTCCAATCGTAGCTGCGGTTGTAAAACCGCAGCGGGTATTTCAAGCCGCCCCCACTTCTGGCGGCTGCTCGCACAAACGAAAAGGCCACGCCGTAGTTTCCTGCCGGCGTGGCCAAAGGGGGATTCAACTATTGGCCCTTTTCGATGGCAATCAACTCAACCTCGAAAACCAAGACGGAGTTGGGCGCGATCTTATCGCCCGCGCCGCGTTCGCCGTAAGCCAGTTTCGACGGAACGGTTAATTGCCACTTGTCGCCTTCCTTCATCATCTGAAGGGCTTCGGTCCACCCCGGGATCACGCCGTTCACGGGGAAACTCACCGGTTCGCCGCGCTCGACCGAGCTGTCGAACACCGTGCCGTCAATCAACGTGCCGTGGTAATGCGTCTTGACGGTGTCCGTGGCTTTGGGCGTTTTGCCGCTGCCCGATTTGAGGACCTTGTATTGCAGTCCGCTCGAGGTGGTCTTCACCCCTTCCTTCTTAGCGTTGGCCGCGAGGAATTCCTCGCCCTTCTTGAGTTCCTTGGCCAACATCTTGGTTTCCATCTCGCGCTGGAACGCCATCATCACGTCCCGCATCTCCGCCTCGGTGAGCGCGGTTTTGCCGGCGAGGGCGTCGGTCACTCCAGCGGTCAGAGCTTTGAGGTCAATGTCAATCTCCTGGCGCTTGAAGCTCCCGCCGATGTTGGCGCCGATGCTGTAACTGACGCGCTGCTTCGGGGTGGTGAGTTCGGGTTTATCCTGGCCGAGCGCGGGGTTCGCAAGGAGTCCGCAGGCCAGCAGAGGGACGATGTATGGCTTCATTTAGATGTTAAACGCCGGCGACATTTGGCCGGCGCGTGCTCGCACCCTAGCAGCAAAACCCCGCAGGTCAAGGAATCCCGCGCGGACAATTCCGTGTCGCATATGCAACACGGAATTGTCCATTGGGTTCAGAGGGTCAAGGCGTGAATCGAACTTTGGCGAATTCTCCCTTCGCTCAGATCACTTTCGTCACCCCCGGCATGGCCACGGTGTACTTGCCGGCAGCATCCGGCATCACGGGCGGATTGGAGGCCATTGTGTAATTCTCCAGTCCCGGCGCCAGCTCAAGCTCGGATTGGATCGCGTCGTCCCAGGTGATGAGTTGGCCCGATTCGCAGGCCATGCGGCCCATGATGGCGGTGAAGCATGACTTCGCGCTCCGCTCGGTTTCGTTGTAGGGCTGGTCCTTGCGGATGGCGTCGAAAAAGAGGTCGTGCTCCCGCTGATACTGATCGCAGGGCTCGCCTTTGTAACGCCAGAGCAGATTGGCCGAAGTAGGCTGGTGTCCTTTGAACAACTTCGGGTCCGTCTGGCCTTCGCCAAGCACGGCGCAGCCGGTGGTGCCGTGGAGGACGTCGCCGAAGAAATCCCAGCACTTGGTGATGTGCCGGCCTTGGGCCACCATGCGCGTGCCGTCGGGGAAGGTGTATTCCGCGGCGTAGTGGTCGAACAGTTGATCCGGTTCCTGGCGCACCTGCCGGCCGCCCATGCCCTGAACAGAAACTGGCCACGCGTTCTTGGCCCAGCAACACACGTCAATGTTGTGAATCAGCCAGTCCACGATGAAGCTGCCGTTGAGCCAGGTAAAATTGCTGTAGTTCGCGATCTGGTGCGCCAGTTCGGTCATGCCCGGCTGTTTCGGGCTGAACCCGACAGGACCGTGCATGCGGTAGGCGTAAGCCGTGATGACCTCGCCAATCGCGCCTTGGTGGACTTGCCCGATCGCCTGTTCCAGCGGCAGGTAATGGCGGCTCATCAGTCCGCTCGCCACCTTCAGGTTCTTCTCCCTGGCCAGTTCGCCCGTGCGCAAGACGCGGCGAATGCCCGGCGCGTCCACGGCGAAGGACTTCTCCATGAACACATGCATGCCCTTCTGGATGGCATACTCAAAATGGATCGGCCGGAACGCGGGCGGCGTGGCCAGCAGCACGACACTGCCCTGGTCCAACGAGTCAATGGCCCGCCGGTAGCCGTCCAAACCGCTGAACACCCGGTCCGGCGGCACGTCGAGTTGCTTCTCGAATTTGGCTTTCAGATTGTTTAACATACCCTTTGCGCGCGGCTCAAAGAAGTCCGCCACCGCCCAAAGTTTCGTCGGCCCCTGCGTGGACAGCGCTTGTGCGACCGCGCCACCGCCGCGTCCACCGCAACCGATGAGCGCCAGCTTGAGGGTCTGGTTCTCCGCCGCGAACGCCCGCGTCTCGATGGCGCGGATCAGCGCGGCGCCGGCCATGGCTTGGGCGGAGTGTTTGATGAAGTCACGCCGGGTTGTGGAAACCGTTGCGGCGGACGTTCGAGTCTTCAGGAGAGTTTCCGGGAGCGAGTGATGGGTGACTTGCATGGCGGCGATTGTGGGCACCCCGCGCGAGCGAAGTCAACAGCGCGGGCATTCGCGCGGAGTCGCAGGAAGCAAGGGCTGGACGCCCCAAGGTCCCGGGGAACGCGCCAAAAGAATCGCGACTTCTCGACATCGGTTGCGTCGCTGCGCGGGAGATCTCACGGCATCCACTGGGCGCGATAGAACCGATTCCCGGCTGTCGCCGGCAATATCACACGCAGCGGCGGGGTGGAAAGCGTGTGAGTTTGCACGGTGGCCCAACTCGCCAGGTTGCTGCTTTCCTGGATCGCGTAACGCTGCCCGGCTGGCCCGCTCAGCCAAAACTCGAACGTGTTGCTCGTGGAGTTCGAAACTGCGGTCAACAATGGCGGGCTACCGGCGGGCAGCACGAACAAGGTGAGGCTCTGTGCCGGAAGCGAATTGCTGAAGGAGTTGCCCGTGAAACTAAAATCACTCAGCCGGCTGATGGTGTTCGCCGCCGTCAGCCGCCACACCTGGCCCGTGCCGCGGTGCAGAAAGTTCGTGAGGCTGATGGTCGCTGCGGCGGCGGTTGTGAGCTGCTTGTTTATCGCTACCACCGTGAGTGCCCCATCCGTTGAGCGTTCGGCCGCGAAGCAGGAGACACTGTCTGGATTGGGAACCGTGCTCGCAACGCTGATGTCGCCGAAGGTGGACTTGTTTCCGTCATAGTTCCGGAAGAGCTTTATTGCCTTGAATGTTGGCGTGCCGGCCGAGGGCGTCGTCCAACGCGTCGCGTAGTCGAGTCCTTCGCGCCCGAATATGCCCAGGAGGTCCGCCTGGGCCGTTGCGCCGTTGATGTGGTTGTCCGCGCCCCAGTTGTATTCGGTGATGCCAATGAGGGTGCCGGGATAATAGGTCGCGACCCAGTTCTTCAGCCGTGGGATGAGCATGATCTTGTTGGCGATCCAGCTTTCGTCCACGTAGTTCGTATCCCAGAGGGCACGCGTGGAGCGATTGCGCAGAAGTTGCGTGGCCGCGGAAGTATCGCTTCCCGATTCGCCGCCCTGCGGGTAGATGTGAACGGAAAGAACGTCGAGCAAACGCCGGCCCGTCTGTTCGTGGCGCTGACGGGCCTGATCCAGCAGCCACGGCAGGTAGTCCCACCCGCCGTTGGTCGCGCGGTCGGGGAAGTGCGCGGGGTTCCAGTCGCGGTGGTCGCCGGCCCACTGCCAGTCGTAACCGCTGTAGAGGTAGCCGGGCCAGCCCCATTCCTCGGGGAAGACCAGCAGCGCGTCCGGGTCCACGCTCTTCACCATTTCGCCGTAATCAAAGAACTTGTCCCGGATTTCCTGCATCGTGGTGCCGACCGGATGCACGTCGCGATGGGTCGAGTGCCAGAGCGTGTGTTCGTTGTCCATGCAATAGTAACGGACGCCGCCGCTGGCCGAGAGACCCCAGCGGTTCGTCAAATGTTTGATCCACTCGCGCTGGAAGGCGGAGTTGGTGGCGAAGTTCGCATCGCTCGGGTTGTTCGTGGTGATGAGCCAGCTCGTCTTGGCGGTCGAGTTGGTGCCCACGCCGTTGCCGGCGTCGGGGAACCACTGCCAGTCATTGCCAGTTTGCGGGCCGTATTTCGCGATCGAGTAACTGGCAAGCCGCGCGCGGTTCGCGCCCAGCTTCGGCATCCAGCCAATCATGGGCACGGTCAACATGGGCTCGGCACCACCGTTCTTGCTGTCGCTGACGTGGGTATCCGCCGCCGCGCCGGCGGTTGCCGGAGAATCCGCGAGGCTCTCGAAATACCAGTCCGCCGCGCGGTTGTGGGCGTTAAGTTGCCAATTGTAACGCGTCTCGGAGTTCCCGCCGGAGCGGTTGAGCGTGGCGTTCAGCTCGGTCAGTTCCGCGGGAGTCGCAAACGCGACTCCGTAGATGAACGGGCTGATGGGACGCCGGTTCTGCCGGGCATTGACCGTGATGGCCAGGGGGGCGTTCGTCGGCGGAGAACTGGTGTTGGCGACCAGGGTGATGTCGTCCAGGTAGAAGGTCGGTTGCGCCGCGCCGATGCGGTCCTGAATCCAGAAGCCGGTGAAGTTGGGCTGGTTCGCCACGCCGAGGCTGGCCAGTGAAAGCGTGATTTGTTCCCAAGAGTTGGCCGTCAGGTTCGGCAACGCCACCGCAGGTTGGGCCGCGCTGCCGAGGAGAGCTTGCACTTGCAACCGCTGCCCGCCGCTCGTGCCGCCGTGAATCCAGAAGGTCAAATTCGTAAAGCCGCCGGTGTCGAACGCCGCGTGGTGCAGGTAGATCGCTTGGTAGGTGTTGTTGGTGATGGTGACGCTGATGGACTTGCTCCCCGAACGCACCGGGCTGGTGTTGTTGTAGTTGATCTGCGTCCAGCCCCAGGCTTCCCAACTGTTCTGGAGCGAGTCCGTGTAGATGGCCTGGTCCGTCTGGGCCTGAACACCGCCGCCTGCCAGCAGCAAACCCAGGATGCAACCGCCAACCGTGCTCGCTTCAAATGGCCTACTCATCGCACCCCATTCTTGCACCGCGCGCGTGAATTCGCCAGTAACCCATTCTCACGACATCCCCACCCGGCAACAGCGGTGTGGTTCCAATCACCGAGCCGCCCGCAACGCCCGTTTCAGTGTCGGCTCAATCGCGTCCGCCATTCGGAGGAAACCGAGGTCCGTTGCATGAACGCCGTCCACCGTGCCTTGACCGTCGTCACCCATCAACTTCTCGCCGCGAACATAAAACAGTTTGCGGTCCCCGGCCCGACGCCGCTGCTCGTAGAGCGTGCGCAAGGAGGCGTTCGATTTCAGGTAGCCCGCCTGCTTGTTGCCAAGAACCGCCGCGTTGGCCACGCCACCATGCTCGACCAGCACAATGGGCGTCTTCGGATGCGCCTCCCGCAACTTTGCCACGAAAGCCGACATCCGTTCGGTCACCCATTCGGGGCGCATGTTGGGCAGCGGGTCGAGCACATAGACGGCCGGGTCGAGTTCCGCCAGCAACGCCGCCATTTCGGGCTCCGACTGGGCATTGCCGGAGAAACCGAGGTTGATCGTGGGCCAATCCAATCGCCGTCCCAGGATCGCCGGATACGCCATGCCCGGCCGCGACGCGCACCCACCCTGGAGAATGGATGTCCCGTAGAACACAATCGGCTTCACGTTCCTGGGCCGGGGCGGCGGGGACTCGCACTCCGCCTCTGCCGGGACACCGATCTCCACCTTCTCAACGCCGTTGTAGAGCGGCAGATAGAGCAGGCACTCGCGGCGTTCCACCTTCATGCCGCTCACCAGCGCTTTCTCGGTCGTGACTGATTTCTCGGGTCGCGCCGCGCCCAACCACCGCCACTCGCCTCTGTGCCGCACATACAAGTCCACGCCGCTCACGCCGCTGGCCGGCATGTGCGACATCGCGAGCGATTCCTTGCGCACCGTCCAGCGCACCGAGATTGCCGTCGCGTCGGTGACGAATCGCACCGCCATACCCGCCGAGTCGTGGCTCAGTCCCCAGACCGGCAGACGGACCACGCCTTCCGCCTTGGCGGGCAGCCGATCGTAAAAGTGTTTCGTATCTACCCAACCCTTGCCCTCGACACACAGCTCCTTCGCGTCGAACC
>CAZJTM010000055.1:27863-29826 GCA_964548925.1 uncultured Verrucomicrobiota bacterium
CGCGCCGGCGGCGAAGGTAAACGCCAGCCAGAGCGCCGCAAACGTGCTGAGTGCCACGGTCTGCCCAAACGCCGTTTGAGTCTGGTCCGTTTCGAGGAATGCCCGGTTCATGGTGCGGTTATTCAAGTCCAACCCGCACCTCCGCGCAACGGTTTTGCAGGAAGTAAACCGTGAGCGCACCAATTAGGAGTTTCTACTTGATGGTTTACCGGCGCGTCCGCATTGTGCGCCCCGTTTCATGAAGTGTCCCGCAATCCATGCCCTGAGGCGGTTGCTGCGCGTCCGGCAACCGTGTCGGGATTGCCCCGCGCGCTGGTTGGTTCGCCCTCGCCGCCTATGAAAGTTCAGAAACCGATATCTACGACGCCGGCCGGCCTGCTCCCCTCCCTCGGCCTGTTCTCCACCACTATGCTGGTGGTCGGCGGCGTCATCGGCTCGGGCATCTTCCGCAAACCGGGCGTGATGGCGTCGCAGCTTGGTTCGCCGGAATTGCTGCTGCTCGTCTGGGTGTTGGCCGGCGTCATCACCCTCTTCGGCGCGCTCACCAACGCCGAGATCGCTAGCGTGATCCCCGAGACCGGCGGGCAGTACGTCTATTTCGAGCGCATGTATGGGCCGTTCTTCGCGTTCCTCTACGGCTGGGCCGTGTTCGCCGTCATGCAGAGCGCCTCGATCTCGGCGGTCGCCTACGTCTTCGCGGAATACTCGACACAGTTCGTGCCGCTGCCCGAGTTCGGACCGGCGCTGGCGAACTGGTCCTTCCACCTGCCGCTCATCGGCGACGTGACGCCGCTGCGCGAGATCGGCACGAAAGGCGTGGCGGCGGCGTTGATCGCGCTGCTCACGGTGGTGAACTTCCTCGGCGTGCGCCTGGGCGGCGTGGTGCAAAACGTTTTCACCGTGGCGAAAGTCGCCGCGATGCTGCTGCTCGTGCTCGGTGCGTTCCTGTTGCCCACCGGCGGCAAGGTGGCTAACCTCACCACGCCCAGCGATACGATTCATCTCAGCGGACTCGCGCTGTTCGCCGGCATCGCGGCGGCGCTGCAAGGAGCGTTCTGGGCATACGACGGCTGGAACAAGCTCACCTACATCGCCGGCGAGGTGAAGCAGCCGCAACGCAACATCCCGCTTGGGCTCATCTGGGGCATGCTTATCGTGACGGCGGTTTACCTGGTGATGAACGTCGCGTACGCCTACGTGCTGCCGGTGGACGCGATGGCGCAGTCCAAGCTCGTGGCGGCGGATGTGGCCGAGCGCATTTTCAGCGGCGGCGGACGCTGCGTGGCGGCGCTCGTGATGGTGTCCACGTTCGGCACGACCAACGCCATCATCCTCGCCACCGCGCGGGTGTATTACTCGATGGCGCACGCGAACGTCTTCCCGAAAGTGATGGGCACTCTGCATTCGCGCTTCCACACGCCGGCGGGTTCGCTTTGGGTGCAAGGCATCTGGAGCATTCTGCTGCTCTTCAGCGGCACGTTCGACACGCTCACCGACACGCTGATCTTCGTGAGCTGGATTTTCTACGCCGCCGGCGCGTATGGCGTCTTCGTGTTGCGCCGCCGCGAGCCGGACGCCCCGCGCCCCTACAAAGTGCCGGGCTATCCGTTTGTACCATGGGTGTTCGTGATCTTCTCGCTGCTGTATCTCGGCTTCACGGTTTACAACGACCTCGTCGCCTATCGCGCCGCCATCGCCGCTGGCAAACCGGCGCTGATCAGCTCCGCCTTCGGCCTCGCGCTCGTGTTCATCGGCACGCCGATTTATTTCTTCTATCGAGGGCGAACCAAGTCAGCCATCAACGCGCGTTGACCACCGACCGGCCATGCGCTTCTTCTATTTCGACGAAACCAAGTTCGATGAAAAGGAAAGCCCCTTCTTCTTCATCGGTGGACTGGTTCTGCACGACCTTCTTCCGGGTTCATAATGGGTAAAGGTTGAGCTTGCCGCAGAAGCACAGGAT
>CAZJTM010000056.1:0-10860 GCA_964548925.1 uncultured Verrucomicrobiota bacterium
CCGAACGCGTGGTTTGCCTGCCGCAGGTTGCTGAGTCTGGCCGCGGCGCACGCGTGGCCACGGACCATCGTCAGCTTACGAACCCACGGACTGGAGAGCCGGATGCGGGAAGTCCGCCCGCCCGGTTTGGAGGGAGGGGCAAGGTTCAATCCCTTGTCCCTCTCCCAGCTTCGCGCTCGCCAGGAGGTGAAACATGCCTGGCAAAGCCTCTCGCCGGCGCGCGGTTCACCGGTTATGGTCTGGCGTGCAGACGCACAACGGAACTGGGATCTTTAGCCGGGCCGCGAGTGCGCCGCGTGAGACGTTGCGTGAAGAAGTTGTTTGTCTTTCTGATCGAGAATGCATGGCGTTCTTGGAGGGATCTGATGGTCCCCCTGCTTTCGGTACTCTGCTGGACGGCCGTGACCATGGAGGCCTTTGGTGGGCAGGACGAGATTGTGGTTACCAACGGGGCGAGCTGGCTCTGGCGCAAAGGCACGAACGAAGTGTCGAACCCCGTCAGTGCGTGGCGCACAAACGGGTTTCCGAACACCGGCTGGCTGACCGGCCCGGCGCCGTTTCATTACGGGGAGGGTTTGACCAACGGCACGACGATCAGCGACATGCGCAACAATTACCGGTGCATTTTCCTGCGCACGCGTTTTGTGGTTACCAACGTCGCCGAAATCACGGGCCTCCGGTTGCTCTCCGACTTTGACGACGGCTTTGTGGCGTGGCTGAATGGCGTGGAAGTCGCGCGCTCCACCAACATGGTGGGGGTGACGCCGTATTACACGAACCTCGCTACTGCGGCCCATGAGGCGACCGGAGCGGAAGTTTTCACGATCACCAACGCGCCGGCCAGTTGTCTCGTGGTGGGCACCAACCTGTTGGCCGCCCAGGTCTTCAACAACAGCCTGACCAGTTCCGACCTTCGCTTTGATCCCTCCCTCCAGATCACCAAAGGCATTCCGGATGTCACACCGCCCACAATCATCAGCGTCATCCCCGGCGCCGGCGGGACGGTGACCACGCTGACGCAAGTGACGGTGGTCTTTTCGGAACCGGTGGCCGGGGTGGACGCCGACGATTTACTTCTCAACGACCTGCCCGCCACGAGCCTCACCGGCGGCGCCGGCACAAACCGTTACACGTTCTTCTTCACCCAACCACCACCCGGCCCGGTCAGCCTGACCTGGAATGAAATCCATGGCATCACTGATCTCGTCGGTCTTCCTTTCAATGCCACCGCCCCCGGCGCGACGTGGAACTACACGTTGGCGGACACCATCGCGCCTGAAATCAGCCAGATGACCCCGGTGGCCGGCGCGCAGGTTAGCCGTCTTGCCCAAGTGGAAGTGACCTTCAACGAACCCGTGCGGGGCGTGGACGCCGCTGATTTGCGCATCAACGGGCAGCCCGCCGTCAGCGTCGTCGGCGCGGAAGCCGGACCGTATCTGTTCGCGTTTCCCCAACCCGCCAACGGCACGGTGCAGTTCGCCTGGGCTGCCGGGCACGGCATCACGGATGCCGCCCTTGCGCCCAACGCCTTCGCGGGCGGCAACTGGACCGTGACGTTGAACACCAATCTCGCGCCGGCGGACGTGGTGATTAACGAGTTCGTGGCCGCAAATCTCAGCGGATTGCTCGATGAGGACGGCACACCGCAGGATTGGATCGAAATCCGCAACCGCGGCACCAATAGCGTGAACCTGCTCGGCTGGTCGCTCACGGACAACAAGGATGCGCCGGGCCTGTGGGTGTTCCCTTCCCGCGTGCTGGCGCCGGGCGAGTTGCTCGTCGTGTTCGCCTCGGGCAAAGACCGGCGCTCGCCCACGGGCGGCAACCGCTATCACACCAATTTCAAGCTGAACAATTTTGGCGAGTACCTGGCCCTGTTCAACGCCGAGTCGCCGCGGGTGGCCGCGTCCGAATTCGCGCCGCAGTATCCCGAGCAACGGAACAACTACTCCTACGGCCTGGACAGCACGAATGCCTGGCGGTATTTCCAAACGCCCACGCCGGGCACGGCCAATGGCCTCAGCGCCATCACAGGCATCGCGCCCGCCCCGCATTTCAGTGTGGCGCGGGGCGTGTTTGATCTGCCGTTCGATTTGCAGCTCACGGTGCCGTTGGCCGGCGCGACGATTCGGTACACGACGGATGGCAGCGAACCGACGGCAGCAAACGGCACAGACTACACCGGGCTGATTCGCATCGCCGACACCACCTGCCTGCGGGCGGTGGCTTTCGCGCCCGGCTATCTGCCTTCGCGGACACGGACGCACACCTACGTTTTCCCGGATTCAGTGCCAAACCAATCCGCCTCCCCGCCGGGATTTCCCAGCAATTGGGGGACGAGCTATGGCACCACTGTTTTCTCGCCGGGCTCCAGCACGCCCGGGCTGGTGCCGGCGGATTATGAAATGGACGCCGACCCGTTGCGCGTGGACCCGAACAACCCGGCGTCGGCCATTGACCCGGAGAAGCTCCAGCGGTTGAAGGACGGCCTCCGTGAGTTGCCCGTTGTTTCCATCGTGATGAACAACGCCGACATGTTTTTGGGTCCTTCGGGCATGTATTGGTATCCGAACGTCACGAGCAAAACCTTCCCCGACAAACCCTGCTCCGTGGAGATGATCCTGCCCGATGGCAGCACCGCGTTCACGGCGGACTGTGGCCTCACCGGTCACGGTAATGCCAGCCGCGAACCCAACAAGAACCCCAAGCACGGGTTCAAGCTCAACTTCCGCGGCGACTTCGGGGAAACCGATCTCGAATACCGCCTTTTTCCGGACTCCCCGGCGAGAGAGTTTGACGACCTGATCCTGCGCCCCGATTTCAACAGCAGTTGGCGGCACTGGTCGGATGTGCTGAGCAATGGCAACGGCGCATACCAGCGCAGCCGCGGCACCCGCACCCGCGACGCCTGGATCAAGCAGACCTTCCGGGACATGGGCCAGGTGGCCAGCTACAACCGCTACTGCCATCTCTTCATCAACGGCCTCTATTGGGGCACGTACGATTTCAGCGACCAGCCCACGAAACATTTCGGCGCGAATTATTTTGGCGGGACGGACGCCGAATACGACGCTTACGACCAGGGCATCCTCAAGGCCGGCACGTCCGCCGCCTACAACGCGATGACGGCCATTGCGAATCTCGCCGACAACGCCAACTACGAGCGCATGAAGCAGTATCTGGATGTGCCGGAGTACATGGACTACGTGCTCCTGCACTTCTTCGTCGGCCACCAGGATTGGGGCCTCAACAAGAACTGGCACGCCCTGCGCCGCCGCGTCTCGGGCCCCCAGGGCACGTTCAAATACTTCCCGTGGGACGGCGAGTGCCACCTGCTGGAGGAAAACGTGAACCGCGTGAGCAACACGGACGTGCCGAGCGGTTTGCACACCAAGCTCAAGGACAATGCCCAGTACCGCCTGGATTTTGCCGACCGGGTTCACAAGCACCTGATCGCGCCCGGCGGCGCCTTGACCCGCGCGGCCAACACCAATCGCTGGCTCTTCTGGCAGGCCCTCTTGGACAAGCCGATTGTCGCCGAATCCTGCCGCTGGGGAGATTACCGGCGGGACGTTCACCAATACAGCGAAGCCCCGTATGTGCTTTACACCCGGGAGAGCCACTGGCTGCCGGAGAACAACCGCCTGCTGAATTCCTATTTCGTCAACCGGCCTGCCACGGTTCTGAGCCAGCTTCGCGCTGCCGGGCTCTATCCGTCCGTGGACGCGCCGGAATTTCGCGAAACCACGACCACCGGGACGATCATTTCCAGTTCTGCGGTGGGCGTCGGCTACATCGTGGCGATGAATCGTCCGGGCGGCGCAGGCACGATCTACTACACCACGAACGGCGCCGACCCGCGGGTCTATTACGCGGGAACGGTCTCCAGCGCCGCTGCGGCTTACACGGCGCCGCTGGTTTTGAATGCGACGCTCACGCTCAAAGCCCGCGTGTTCAACGCCGGCGTTTGGAGCGCGCTCAATGAGGCGACGTTCACGGTAGGCGAGCTGGGCCTGCCGCTGCGGATCACGGAGATCAACTACAACCCGATTGGCGGCGACGCTTACGAATTCATCGAACTCCAGAACACGGGCGCGCTGCCGCTGGACGTGGGCGGGTTCAGCTTTCAGGGGATCAACTTCGTGTTCCCGGACGGCACGACACTGGCCGCCGGGGCAACGGTGGTGCTGGCCAACAATGCCAATCTGGCCGCGTTCACGGCGCGGTATCCGGGCCTGGTGGTGCTGGGCACGTTCGGCGGGTCGCTGGACAACGGCGGCGAACGGCTGGCGCTGCTGGATCGCAACCGGCGGACAGTGACGGCAGTCCATTACGACGACGAGAACGGCTGGCCCACCGCCGCGGATGGCGGGGGTTATTCACTGGAAATCATTGACCCGCAGGGCGACCCCAACGCCCCGGCGAACTGGCGCGCGAGTGCGCAGCCCAACGGCACGCCCGGGTTGCCGCCGACACCGGCACCGCCGCTCGGCGACATCGTGTTGAACGAGGTCATGGCGGAGAACCTCAGCACCGTCACGAACGGCGGGACGCTTCCGGATTGGATCGAGTTGCGCAATCGGGGTGCGAGCGCGACGAACCTGGCGGGCTGGAGTCTCTCCGACGACAGCAATCCGCGGAAGTTTGTGTTCCCGGCGAACACGCCGCTCGCCGCGGGCGGCTACCTCGTGGTGTGGTGCGACAGCGCGACGAACGCGCCGGGCCTGCACACCGGGTTCGCGTTGAGCCGCAAAGGCGACACCGTGTTCCTCTACGACGCGGCCACAAACCGGGTGGACGCGCTGTCGTTCGGGTTGCAGATCCCGGACCGGAGTCTCGGTCGCATCGGCGACGTTTGGCAGTTGAACCAACCCACCCCTGGCTCGAACAACGTGGCTCTGGCGCTGGCTTCCGTGACGAACCTGGCGCTCAACGAATGGCTCGCCAACCCGGTGCCTGGCGGCGACGACTGGGTGGAACTGTTCAACCGCTCGACCACCGCACCGGTGGCCTTGCAAGGGCTTTACCTCGGCACGAGCAACGCGCTGAGCCGGATGCCGGCGCTGTCGTTCATTGCGCCGCGCGGCTACGCGCAGTGGTTCGCGGATGAGAAGGCCGGCGCGGACCATTTGGAGTTCAAGCTGTCGGCGGCGGGCGACGCGCTCAGGCTTTATAGCGACGCGGCGGTGTTGCTCGATCAAGCGAGCTTCGGCCCACAGGAGGAAGGCGTTTCCCAGGGCCGGCTGCCGGACGGGAATGCGGCCATCACCACGTTCAACGGCAGCGTGAGTCCGGGGGCGAGCAATTACGTGCTGAACTATTTCGGGCCGGTGCTCAACGAAATTCTCGCCCGCAACCAGCGCGCGGTGGTATCGCCGTGGGGCAACTACGCGGACTTCGTGGAACTGTTCAACCCGGCCTCAACCAACGTGAGTTTGGCGGGCATGGCGCTGGGACGCGCCACCGATGACAAAGACCGCTGGGCCTTCCCGGCGGGCGCGACGATCAGTGCAGGCGGCTACCTGCGGGTCTGGTGCGACGGTGGGCGTGCGGCTTCAACCACTTTCAGCAGCGCGGCCATGAACACCGGCTTTGCGCTCGACGGCCAGAGCGGCGACGTGGTGTTGTTCAACGTGCTCGGACAGCCGGTGGACTGGGTGAACTACGGTTTTCAGATTCAAGACCTCTCGATCGGCCGCAGTGGCGGCGAGTGGCAGTTGCTCGCCGCCCCCACACCGGGTGCGGCAAACGCCGCGCCCGCGATACTGGGCAACGCAGGCGACTTGCGGATCAACGAATGGCTGGCAGCGGGGGACGGCGACGATTGGTTCGAGCTTTACAACTCCAGCCCACTGCCCGTGGCGCTGGGCGGCCTCTTCCTCACCGACAACCCGAGCACGACGGGCCTCACCAACTCGCCGATCGCGCCGCTGAGTTTCATCGGCGGACGCGACTGGGTGAAAGTCATCGCCGACGGCAACCGTTCGGCGGGCCGGCAGCACGCCAACTTCGCGCTCGATCAACTCGGCGAAACCATCCGCCTCTACGCGGCCGACCGCACACTGCTGGACGCGGTGGACTTCGGCGTGCAAACGCCAAACGTCTCCCAAGGCCGGCTGCCGGACGGCGCGGCCACGGTTGTGAGCTTCCCAACCACGCCCACACCCGGCGCGGCGAACTACCTCCCGCTCACCAACGTCGTCATCAACGAGGTTCTCGCCCATACGGACCCGCCGCTGGAGGACGCCGTCGAGTTGTTCAATCCCACCGCGAACGAGCTTTACATTGGCGGCTGGTATTTGAGCGACAGCCAGAGCGACTTGAAACGGTATCGCATCCCGGATGGCACGAGCCTTCCGGCGGGCGGCTACCGCGTGTTCTACCAATACCAGTTCGGCCCGGCCGACGGCGAAACCGACACGCCGCCGCTGTTTACCTTCAACTCGGCGCACGGCGACGCGGTCTATCTGTCCGAAGCCGACGCCTTCGGCAACCTCACCGGCTACCGGATCGGCCAGTCGTTTGAGGCCTCCACCAACGCCGTCTCGTTTGGGCGCTACCCAACCAGCGTGGGCGTGGACTTCGTGGCGTTGAGCCAGCGCACCTTCGGCGTGGACAATCCCGCAACGGTCACCGACTTCCGCACCGGCACGGGCGCGGCCAACGCCTATCCGCGCGTCGGACCGATCGTTCTCAACGAGATCATGTATCATCCGGCGCAAGGCACGAACACGGCGGAGAATCCGGATGAGGAATTCATCGAATTGCACAACCTCACGGGCGCGAACGTGCCCTTGCGCGACCCGGCGCACCCCACGAACGCGTGGCGATTGGTCAACGCCGTGACTTTCGAGTTCCCCACCAACGCGAGCATCCCTGCGGGCGGCTATTTGCTCGTCGTGCCCTTTGATCCGGTGACGAACACCGCCGCGCTGGCCAACTTCCAGGCGCGCTACGGCAACCACGGCACGCTGGTCGGTCCGTACACAGGCCGGCTGAACAACGCCGGCGACGCCGTCGAGCTCTGGCGGCCCGACGCGCCGCAAACCGCGCCGCATCCCGATGCCGGCTATGTGCCCTACTTCCTCGTGGACCGCGTCGTTTACTCGGACGTTGCGCCGTGGCCGACGGCGGCGGATGGCGGCGGCGCTTCGTTACAGCGGATCATCCCGGCTGATTACGGCAACGAACCGCTGAACTGGAAAGCGGACGCGCCCACCGCCGGGCGCACGAACAACCCTGCGGCGGGCGAACCGCCCATCGTGCTCGTGCCACCGCAAAGCCGGACCAACGTGGTCGGGACTGTGGCCGAGTTTGGCGTCATTGCCGGGGGCACGGCGCCACTGGGTTATCAATGGTTCTTCAACAACGTCCCCATGCCCGGCAGCACCGCGACGAACTTGGTTTTGAATCCCGTGCAAGCCGGCGACGCGGGCACGTATCGCGTGCAAGTCACCAACGCCTTCGGGCAAATCCTGAGCCAACCAGCCACGCTGACCGTGTGGGTGCCGCCGGCCATCACCATGCCACCCTCGAACCAGACCGTGAATGTCGGCGCGAGCGCCAGCTTCAGCGTCATCGCCAGCGGGACCGCGCCATTGAGTTATCAGTGGCAACGCAACGGTGTGAATCTGGCCGGGCGCACGGAGGACGCGGTGACCTTCGGCAGCGCGAGCCTCGCGGATGCCGGATCATACCGCGTGATCGTGACGAACGTGGCGGGGAGTGTGACCAGTGCCATGGCCGTATTGACCGTTCAAGCCCCGCCGGTGATTACAGCCCATCCGCGCGGCGGTTTTGCGGCCATCGGCAGCCGTGTCACGCTGAGCGCCAGCGCCACCGGCGACGCCCCCTTGAGCTACCAGTGGCGTTTCAACGGCGCGGACCTGGCCGGGGCCACCAACGCCACCCTCGTTCTTGACCCGGCACAGGCGGCCGATTCCGGCACCTACGTCCTGCGGGCAACCAACCTCGCTGGTTGGGCTGAGAGTGATCCAGCCGTGCTGACCGTGCTGGAAGCCCCGGCGCTGATGTCCCCCCGCTTTACCGATGAGGGCGAACTGGTGAGCTGGCTGACCGGCCCGACCAATTACCTTTACGCCATCGAAGCCTCGACCAACCTGGCGGACTGGTTCGAGTTGGGTACGCTCTGGCATACCAACAGCGTGACGCCATTCCTCGACGCGGACGCCGCAGACTCCCCCACCCGCTACTACCGCGCGCGTTTGGTGGAGTAACCCCGGACACCGCAGTGGAGCAAGAAGACCCAAGGCTCGGAGCGGAGGTGGTTGGACAAGAAGGCAAGTCTCCCCTCGCGAATGGGGCCGCCGCGCCGGCGAAGGTTCGCGTTTCCCAGTCTCGCGCCACACTGGGTCTTCGCGCCTTGGTTGTTCCACTGTGGTTCTCGGGTTCAGTCGTTGCGTCCCGCCGGCGGCGCCGTTAGAGTAGCCCTGTGCAAGGCCGCTTTGTCGTGAGGAAGACTGCGCCCCGGTTTCCTTTCCCGCCGGCATCGCGTGACAACCGCTCCGGCTTCACGCTCATCGAACTGCTGGTGGTGATCGCCATCATCGCCATTCTGGCGGCGATGCTTCTTCCTGCCCTGAGCAAGGCCCGAACCCGGGCGGAATCCGTTTCCTGTATGAACAATACCCGCCAACTGCTGTTTGCTTGGCGGATGTATGCGGATGACAACCGGGACGCGTTTGTGCCAAACGAGCCAGGTGAGCAAGGGTGGGTAGCTGGATGGATGGATTTCAGGGCAGCCAACACTGATAACACGAATCTGCTGTATCTGTTAGATACCCGCCACGCGAAACTCGGCCCCTACACGAAGTCTCCGCTGCTTTACAAGTGCCCGGCGGATCGCAGCGTCGTCCCGGGTCTGGGACCTCGCGTTCGTAGCGTTTCGATGAGTCAAGCGGTGGGCACAAAGCAGGACGGAAGCCCTGTGACAGGGCCGTGGTTGCCCGGACCTTGCGACTGGAATCAAACATCGTGGCGTACCTACGCGAAGTTCGCGGACGTGACTATGCCCACGCCGGCGAACTTGTGGGTCTTGATGGACGAGCACCCTGATAGCGTCAACGACGCGCAACTGGGCGTCCAATGTGGCCTGACAGGTGCGGCTTCGCGGATCGTCGATTTTCCGGCGAGTTCGCACAATGGGGCCTGTGGGATCGGATTTGCGGATGCTCACTCCGAAATCCACCGTTGGCGCGGCTCAAAGATTAAGGCTCCCGTTACCTACACGAGTGCCATGCAACTGAATACTCCGGCAGGCGACAGCGCTGAGGATGTCGCATGGTTGCAACATCGGACCTCCGCACGCAGGTAGTCCAAGTCCAGAATTGCCAAGTTTCCAGACGACGAGGCCAAGAAATACCGTGGAACACAGGAAGAACGTCTTCGTTGTTGAACGATGGCCCTTGCTTTGGAACAATTCCACGTCGACAAACTTGTTCAAGCAACACAGACCGCCTCTTAATTGAAATGAAGTCAACCGCAGGTAGTAATCCGAGTGCGTGCCGCCAGCCGAGCATGACGGACGGCTTCTTCAAACATTACGTCGTGCATCCTTTCCTCGGTTTCCTTTTTGACGTTTCTGGGGGCGTCTTCAGGGTTGACGGGTGCAGCTTCTCTGTGCCGAAAGGAATGACTACCATCGGTTGGCGAGGGGCCTGCTGTTGGAAGGGAAGCTACGAGGCAGACGAGCGTGCATTGATCAAGCGGTTCGTGCGCGCTGAAGACACGGTGATTGAGGTCGGGGCCTGTCTGGGCGTTGTTTCTTGCGTCACAAATCAACTGTTGCGCGATCGGTCAAAGCACTTGGTGGTCGAGGCAAATCCCTTCCTGATCCCGTCGCTGTGCCGGAATAGGGAGCGCAACGGCGCTGGTTTCCTCATTGAACACTGCGCCATCGGTACGCCGCCAGAGGTGACTTTCCACGTCCATCCAACAGTGATCGTCGAGGGTTCGGCGCAGAAGCAGGTGGGCCGCGGGTATCGACTGCCGAGCCGCTCACTGCGGGAGTTGCATGAGCGGTACGGCCCTTTTAACACCTTGATCATGGATGTCGAGGGTAGTGAATTCGTCGTCCTGCAAGCCGCTCAGGACTTGCTCGTGAAATACAGGCTGGTCGTCGTGGAATTCCATGGCTGGATTGTCGGCGAGGACAAGATCACGAGATGCAGGGAAATTCTCGCCGAGTCAGGATTGCGCCGGGCAGCAGCCGCAGGTTTTACGGAAGCATGGGTGAGAGAATGAAGTTGTGAGGTTTGCGGATGCAAACGCGTATGCAGGCCGTTCTTCTCACCGCAAGGAGACCTGCGGTTGAAATGGAGGTTGTAAGGCTTTGAGTGGACTGCGTCTTTCGATCTGCATCGCGACCCTCAACCGCGCGGCCTTCATCGGTCAGACGCTCGAGAGCATCGTTAGCCAAACCACGCCCGAGGTCGAGCTGGTGGTTGTGGATGGGGCTTCCACGGACAACACGGAAGCGGTGGTCCGCAGCTTTGCGGCACGCTGTCCTCGACTGCGATATGTGCGCTTGGAGAAGAAAGGTGGCGTGGACCAGGACTACTGCAAGGCGGTGGAGTTGGCGCAAGGCGATTACTGCTGGCTGTTCACGGACGATGATCTCCTGAAACCCGGCGCGGTCGCGGCGGTGCTGGAGGCAACCAGCCGGAACTTCAGCCTGATCGTCGTGAACGCGGAGGTGCGCACGCCCGATCTCGCTGTGTGCCTGCAACCCAGCCGCCTTTGCATCAGCGAAGAGGTTTTTTCAAAACTCCGTAGCGGCGTGGCCGGCGAGAGCCCCCAATTTTGGCTTAAAAAACCAAAAAATCGGCGCGCAGACCAGAA
>CAZJTM010000056.1:10870-20799 GCA_964548925.1 uncultured Verrucomicrobiota bacterium
CCGCGCCCGCCCCCCCCATTTCGGCTGACCCACCCCAAACGGCGGGGCCCAGGCCCCCCACGCCGCTACGGCCGCGAGGTTTTGAAACCGGCTCCGAAGACCGGGTTTACGGTCCGGACGCCGCCGGGCGGAACGGCTTGCTGGCCGATGCGGGAAACTATCTCTCATTCATCGGCGGCGTGGTCATCCGCCGCGACCTGTGGAACGTCCGCGAGAAGGCGAAGTACTTCGGAACGGAGTTCATCCACTTGGGCGTCATCTTCCAAAGCCCGCTGCCCGGCGAAGCGCTGGTCATCGCCCGGCCGTGGATCGTCATCCGTTACGGCAACGCGCTCTGGACCGCGAAGAGTTTCCAGATTTGGATGTTCAAGTTCCCGCAGTTGATCTGGTCGTTCCCGGACTGCGCCGACTGGGCGAAACAACGGGTGGAGCATCGCGAACCGTGGAAGCGTTGGGAACGGCTGCTCCAGGCACGGGCGTTGGGACAGTTCTCCGTGAAGGAATTTGACGCCTGGCTCGCCCCTCACCTGAAGCCATCTCCGCGCAAGCTGCTGACCCGCGCCATCGCGTGCCTGCCGGTCAGGCCATTAAACTGGCTGGCGCGGGTCTTTGTCCGCCACATCGCGCGCAAAGACCCGAGCATCACGCTGTTTGACTTGGAGGCTGGGTGGAAACGGTCGCGGTAGCCGCAACGCTCGCAGCCGCATGCGCCAAGGCTGGATACACCAACGCCGCTTTTATTCAGTCAGTGGACACGCTCGCCTGAGCCGGCGCACTCCGCGCTCTGACGAGACGCGGCTACCCGCCCAGCGCCATCGTTGGCGCGAGTGTGAAACCTTCGAGCTATTGGGAGACAAGAAACCAGTTGACACCCCGGAGGTGAGTTCCTAGGGTTCGGGACGTCACGGAGCAAATGAAGTCAGAACCTGCGAACCAAGTCATTGAGAGGAGCATTTCATGAAACTCACATTCGCCACAGCGCATCGGTTGTCCATCAGGTTCATCGTTTTATGGGTGGCGGCTTGCGCTCTTGTTCGCACCGCCGTCTTTGCCGACACAAACTGTGCGGCACCGCCCGCAGGCTTAGTCAGTTGGTGGCGAGCCGAGGGGAACGCCTCGGACGAAGCGGGTGGCAACGGTGGCACGCTCGTTGAGCAGACAGCGTATGGAGCGGGCCGCGTGGGGCTCGGCTTCTTGTTTGATGGGAGCGGGGATATGGTTCAGGTCGCAAGCTCTAGTAACTTGTGGCTGCAGGATTTTACCATCGAAACCTGGATTCGACGAACTAGCGCATCAGTCGTGACCCATTTCTTCGACGGAGGAGCACAGTTGTTTTGCTGCGGCCCCGGCGGCTACAATTTCGGCATTGATGCCGGAGGCCTATTGTTCGCCGGCAAGGTCGGTGTCAGCCTCGTCCAGCCCAGCGCGGCGATCACCGACACGAGTTGGCATCACGTGGCAGTGACGAAGTCCGGAAGTGCAGTGGTGTTCTATGTTGACGGCCTGGCCTACCCGGCGCCGGCCTTCGGTGCTGTCTTCGAGTTTCCGACCACTGCTGCCATCGGCGCCCGGCCGTACGACCAAGGAAATGGTTTCTTGGGCGCGATTGACGAGTTGGCGATTTACAATCGCGCCCTGACCGCAATTGAAGTGCAAGCCATTTATACAGCAAGTGGCTCTGGTAAATGCATCACTGGCGTGCCACCCACTATCTTTGCGCAGCCAACGAATCAAACCTTGGTGGCGGGCGAGACGGCTATTTTCGCAGTGGCAGCCAGCGGCACCTCGCCTTTGAGCTACCAATGGATGTTCAACGGAACAAACCTTGGCGGGGCCACTCAGTCCGCGTTGGTGCTGCCCGATGCGCTGCTGGCGCAGGCTGGCAACTACGCGGTGCTGGTGACCAATGCTTTTGGGGCCATCACCAGCTCCAATGCAACCCTGACGGTAAGTCCGGCACCTCCGTGTGCCGTGCCACCGGCTGGCTTGGTCAGTTGGTGGAGAGGTGAGGCCAATGCGTTGGATCGCACGGGAGGCAATCATGGCCTGCTCGTGGGCCAAACGGCCTACGGCACTGGTCGAGTGGGCCGTGGCTTTGTGTTTGATGGGGACGAGGATCTGATACGCGTGGGCGACGCGGCCAACCTGCGGTTGCAGGATTTCACGATTGAAGCTTGGATCCGAAGGGCCAGCGCCACCATTGTCAGTTTTTCTTGGGGAGGGGCGGGCCAACTCCTTTGCTGTGGTTCTCGCGGCTACAATTTCGGCATGGATGCGGACAACCGCCTGTTCCTGGGAAAAGTGGACGTTAGCCTGGTCAAGCCGAGCGCCACCATCACCGATGCGAACTGGCATCATGTGGCGGTGACGAAAGCCGGGAGCGCGGTGGTGTTTTACATTGATGGCGCGCCTCACGCGGCACCCGCATACACGGAGGTATTTGAATTTCCAACAGCCCTGGGCATTGGAGCACGCCCCGACAACCAAGGGGGCGGGTTCTACGGAATGATTGACGAGTTGTCAATTTACGGACGCGCGCTGACTCCTGCAGAGGTACAGACCCTTTGCAGTTCCGGCGCCGGGGGCAAATGCACAAGTGCGCCTCCTGGCGTTTTCGTTCAGCCGACGAACCAGATGGCTCAAGTGGGGGACGCCGTAACCTTCTCGGTCTTGGCAAGCGGAACACCTCCTATGAGCTACCAGTGGCAATTCAACGGGACGAATCTCGACACTGCCACCAGTTCAACACTCACCCTGTTCGGCGTGCAGCCAGCGCAAGCAGGTGATTATTCGGTAACGGTGACTAACGCTTACGGCTCGGTTGTCAGTTCCAACGCGACATTGACTGTAAACCCGCCTCCACCATGCACCGGGCCACCAGTGGGTTTGATCAGTTGGTGGCGGGGCGAAGGGGATGCGCTGGATTTCCTTGGGAATAATGTGGGGGTCACAGCCAGTAACGTGATGTACGTAATTGGGAAAGTTGGACAGGCGTTCAGTTTCAACGGCGTCAACCAGTTTGTTGCAGTGCCGCATAGTGCCAGCCTGAACCCGACCGGGAGCTTCAGCATCGAGGCCTGGGTTTTCCCGACGCAAGATCAGGAGGGAATGATTCTGTGCAAATGGGGTGACACCGGCGATTACAGGAACAACCGGAGTTATCAATTCACGCTCCATACCGGTCGGTCGGTCGGCTTTCATATCAGCGATTACGCCAACCAAGGGGTGTCATCGTTTCATGCCTTCCAAACCACCAACGACGCCGTCACGCTGAACGCTTGGAACCACGTGGCCGGCGTGTACGACCAGCCTTCAGGGACACGGCGGCTGTACGTGAACGGCGTCAAAGTGGCCGAGCGCACCCATGCGCCGGTTCTAGTGTACGGCGGCATCGCCAAGCTGGGGATTGGCGTGGTCTTCCGCAGCAGCACCGCAACCGCCGCTCTGTTCCAAGGTCTGATTGACGAACCGACCCTGGTGGGGCGGGCACTGACAGACGTGGAGGTCCAAACCATCTACAGCGCCCAGAGTTCGGGGAAGTGCGCCATCCCGGTGGCGCCGTTCTTCACCGTCGAGCCCACCAACCAGTTCGTCCTCGCAGGTAAACCGGTGACCCTCGCCGCTGTGGCGGGCGGCAGCCCGCCCTTCGGTTATCAGTGGACCCTGAACGGCACCAACCTGCCCGGCGCAACCACCAACACGCTTTACCTGCCCAGCGCCTCCAGCGCCAACGCCGGAACCTACCATCTGGTCGTTACCAACGGCAGCGCCGTCGGTGCGGTCACCAGCGCTCCGGCCCTCCTGGACGTGCGCTACGCGCTGGCTTACGCCGGCAGCACGCCGCTGTTCGGATCGAATTACACGTTCAACGGTTCCGCAGTGCTGACCTTGACCTCCGTCTTCCCGAACGCCAACACGTTCTATACGCTGGATGCCAGCGCGCCCGGCTACGCCTCCCGGTATTACAGCGGGCCGATCACGGTGACGCGCTCAAGCTTGTTGCGCTTCATCACCTACAGCGCCGATTTCCTCCAGTCCTGGGAAGCGCCCGCCCTCGCAATCCATATCATCCCCACCTATCCCGTCACCGCGACCACGCGGGGTGGCGGCACGGTCGCTGTGGCTCCGCCAACCGGGCCTTACCTCAGCAACTCGACCGTCACGGTCACGGCCACCCCGGCGAGCGGCTGGACATTCCTGCAATGGTTGGGGGATGTTTCGGTGACGAATCCTTCCGTGCAGTTGACCGTGAATCGCCCGCTGCGCCTTGAGGCTCTGTTCGGTACCACGCTGGGCACCTCCGT
Organism: uncultured Verrucomicrobiota bacterium; assembly: GCA_964548925.1. Classification (GTDB taxonomy): domain Bacteria; phylum Verrucomicrobiota; class Verrucomicrobiia; order Limisphaerales; family MWDV01; genus MWDV01. The sequence goes on from CAZJTM010000056.1 coordinate 15,175, forward strand.
GGCGGGCAGCGGGACGCTTCAGGTGTATCCCCTTCTTCCGTTCCATCCCTACGGCAGTGTGGCACGCCTCACCGCCATTCCTGACGCGGGCAACGCCTTCGCGGTCTGGGGCAACGCCGCCAGTGGAAACGTGAACCCACTGGCCTTCCCGGTGACCAACGCCACGCCCACAGTCTCCTGTCTATTCGCGCCGCTGGCCCCAGGGCAATATGCCTTGACCGCCTTGGTGGATGGCTTCGGCCGGGTGACAGTGAATCCCCGGGCCAACACTTATGCGGCCCAAACAAGCGTCACGCTAACGGCCATCCCCGAACCCGGGCAGGACTTCGCGGGCTGGAGCGGGGATGCGACGGGTGCGGCGAATCCTTTGGCGGTGGCGATGGACGCGAGCAAGACGATCACCGCGCACTTCACCCGCCGGCCGACCTTGGCGGTGGATGCCGTTGCGGAATGGCTCGGCACCGGGGGCGCTCGGTTGACCTTGCTGGGTGAGGTCGGAGCCGTTTACGACGTTGAAACCTCGACCAATCTGGCCGATTGGGGGACTGCCGTGACCTTGACCAACACCTATGGCCGCGTCCAATTCAATGCCCTGACGGCCACGAACTCCCCCAACCAGTTCTATCGCGCCCGGCAGTCGCCGTGATTGCCGCTGGGAATCCCGGCGATTCTCAATTTGGCTTCCAGGGGATGCCGGGTGTGGGTATCCGGCATACAAGCATCTTCCTTCTTGGGGTTGTAGGCCGGGTGACCCCACCCGGCGGGGATGACTCGAACCCTCGTAGCGGCGACTCGGGAGAGCGCCGCCATCTTCAATCTCGAGCCAGCGCATGGCGGCGCTCTGCCGAGACGCCGCTACGACCAAGGCGCGAAGTCGAAGAGGCGGCGGACTTCTCTACCACTGCCGGCTGAAGCCGGGACTCCAAACCAGCTTGCCCCTCCTCCGGTGGCCACTTTTTTCTTCTGTTTGCCTTTGAAAACGCCAACACTCCGGGACCATGACACATTTGGGCAAGTCCCTCTCTCCGCGTCAGACGGCGCTGCGCCAGTTTGCGCTGGCGGCGCTGCTGGTGGCCGTTCTCTTGGCCTTGCTGTTTCGTGACGCGCTGCCCCACGAGCGCACCGTTTTCTCAAATGATGGGCCGCTGGGACAAATCAGCGCCGACTGGCAGGACGTTCCGCAAGCGCTCTATGGGAGTTGGCAGGATCTGAACTGGGTCGGGCTTCGCGGACCAAGCGCGCTTCCGAGCTTCCCTGCCACCCTCTGTCTGGTGGTAGATCGCTTGACCTTTTCAAAGCTCTTCGCCCCATTCTCGCTCCTGTTCGTCGGGATGTGTGCGTGGATTTGCTTTCGGCAGCTCAAGTTCTCCCCGGTGGCGTGTGCACTGGGGGCCATCGCCGCCGCGTTGAACGGCGATTTCTTTGCCACCTCCTGCTGGGGGGTCGCGGCGCAACCGATCGGGTTCGGTTTGAACTTCCTGGCGCTGGCGGCACTGGCGGATGATTCCTCACGGCAACGCTGGCCACGGGTGATCCTGGCCGGCTTGGCCGTGGGCATGGGGGTGATGGAGGCGTTCGACATCGGCGCGCTGTTCAGCCTGTTTGTGGCGGCGTTTGTGGTCTATCAAGCTCTGGCCGCCGAGGGGCCGCTGCCGCGCCGGCTCGTGAATGGCGCGGGACGGTTGGCGGGCGTCGCCCTGTTCGCGGCGTTTATCGCGGCGGCGGCGCTGGCCACGCTGATTGGCACGCAGATCAAGGGCGTGGCCGGCATGGCTCAGGACGCTGAAACCAAGGCGCATGCTTGGAATGAGAAGACCCAATGGAGTCTCCCCAAGAGCGAGGCGCTGGGCATTCTCGTGCCCGGCTTGTTCGGTTTCCGCATGGACACACCCGACGGCGGCGCTTACTGGGGCGCCGGAGGCCGCGACGCGCGCTGGGACGCTTACCTCGCTTCCGATCGCCAAGGGCCGCCTCCGCCGCAGAACGCCTTCCTCCGCTACGGCGGCGGCAGCGGCTATGCGGGGGTGCTGGTGGTGCTCGTGGCCGCGTGGGCAGTGGCCCAGTCGTTTCGCCGGCGGGACTCCGCGTTCTCCTTGGTGCAACGGCGATTGATTTGGTTCTGGCTGGCGGCGGTAGTCGTCTCGCTGCTGCTCGCGTTCGGGCGGTTCGCGCCGTTCTACCAGTTCTTCTACGCGCTGCCCTACGCCTCGACGATTCGCAACCCGGCGAAGTTCCTGCACACGTGCGAATGGGCGCTGCTCATGTTATTTGGCTACGGGATGCATGGGCTTTCAGCGCGACACCTGGGGGCCGCCTCGGCCGCCGGGCGCGGTTTGGTGGCGCACTGGCAGGGCTGGTGGTCCAAGGTCACGGGCTTTGACCGGCGCTGGGTCGTTGGCAGCGTCGCGTTCGTGGGTTTGAGCCTCGTGGCCTGGTTTGTCTATGCCAAGAGCCGGGGCAGCCTGGAGGCCTACATCGGCGAATTGCACCGGCTGGAGGCCGTGCAACGCGGCGGCACGGCGGATCCGGTAGCGGTGGCGGCCTTCGCTCGCGCGCAGGTGAGCTTCAGCTTGGGACAGGTCGGGCGGTATGTCCTGTTCCTCGTGCCGGGCGTTGGGATGTTGGCGCTGATCTTGAGCGGGTATTTTAGCGGGGCGCGGGCGAAAGTCGCGGCGGTCTTGCTCGGCCTCTTTCTGGCGGTGGACCTGGGGTGGGCGAATGTTCCTTGGGTCATCACGTACAACTGGAAGGAGAAGTACGTGGAGGCTGCCGACAATCCGGTGATCGGGTTCCTGCGGCAGAAGCCGTACGAGAACCGGGTCGCGCTGGCCCGCATCCCGTGGCGCATCCCGCAACTGGCCTATTTCGATTCCGTGTATGAAGGCGAGTGGAAGCAACACCTGTTTCCCTATTACAACATCCAGACGATTGACATCGTGCAGATGCCGCGCATTCCGGTGGAGGTGGAGGCGTTTGAAGGAGCGCTGTTTGCCGACACCCGGGATGAGGCCCAGCTTTACCGCATCGTGCGCCGCTGGCAACTGATGGGGGTGCGCTATCTGCTGGGGCCGGCGGCGTTCTTGAACCCCTTGAACGAGAAACTGGACCCGGAGCAGAAGCGGTTCAAGCCGCTCATGGCCTTTGAGCTGTACCAAACCCGGGAAGGCGGGCCGATCCTCACGCGCACCAACACCAGCGGCCCTTTCGCCTTGATCGAATTCACCGGTGCGTTGCCACGGGCGAAGCTTTACGGGAACTGGCAGGTCAACACGAACGACGATGCCGTCCTGCAAACGCTCGCGGCGCGCGAGTTTGATCCGGCGCAAATGGTTTTCGTGGCGGAGCCAATCACCCCGGCCGCCGCCACGAACGGAAACGCGGGCACGGTGGAATACACGAGTTACGCGCCCAAGCACATCACGCTGAGCGCCAAAGTGACCACGCCCGCGGTGCTGTTGCTCAACGACAAGCATGATCCGAACTGGCAAGTGGTCGTGGACGGCAAGCCGGCGCCGCTCTTGCGCTGCAACTATGTCATGCGCGGCGTGCAACTCCCGCCCGGCGAACATCGCGTGGAGTTTCATTATCGGCCTTCGACCACGCCCCTGTATGTCAGCCTCGCGGCCATCGGGCTGGGCTTGGCGTTGCTGGGGTATCTGGCGTTTGGCGCCCGGCGGGAACTGCCGCAATCTTAGCCGTAGCGATGCAATTGGAAAGACGTTCGCCCTCACCCCAACCCTCTACCCCGAGGAGCGGGAAAACATTTGGAAACGCTGGAGATGGTTCATCGTTCGGTAACTTTGCCCAGCACGGTCAGCGCGGCCGCCTCTCCCCGGGGGAGAGGGTTGGGGTGAGGGCGAACGTGGAATCCATCTGAATAGATACGGCTTGGCCGATGAGAATTGCCCTGGCCCAAATCAACACCACGGTCGGCGACCTGGCCGGCAACGAGGCGCGCATTTTGGCCGCCTATCAACGCGGCGCCGCAGCGGGCGTGGACCTGGTGGTCGTGCCGGAGTTGGCCCTCACCGGCTATCCGCCGCGCGATTTGTTGCTCAAGAGCGGTTTCGTGGCGCGCAATCTCGCCGCGCTGGATCGGCTCGCCCGGGCCACCGGCGACACGGGATTGATCGTCGGCCACGTGGCTTTCAGCGAGGTCCGTCCCGGCCGCGAGTTTGCCAACAGCGTGGCGCTGTTGCACGCGGGGCGGGTTCTTGCCACCCGGGTGAAGACCTTGCTGCCCACGTACGACGTTTTTGACGAGGACCGTTACTTCGAGCCGGCGCAAGCGAATCTGCCGGTGACCTTCCAAGGCCGTCGCCTGGGGTTGACCATCTGCGAGGACGTTTGGAACGACGAAGACTTCTGGCGCGACCGCCGCTACCGTCGCAACCCGGCGTTGGACCTGGTGGCCGCCGGCGCGGACGTCATCATCAACGCCTCCGCCTCGCCCTGGACGCTGGGCAAGCAGTCCGTCCGTCGGGATATGCTGGCCAGTCTCGCCACCAAGACAGGCCGGCCCGTGGTCTATTGCAACCTGGTGGGCGGGAACGATGAACTCGTCTTTGATGGCGCCAGCCTCGCGTTCAACGCCCGCGGCGAAGTCATCGCCCAAGCGCGCCTGTTTGAGGAGGACTTCGTGATCTTCGATTTGGAAACCGCCGCGCCCCTCGCGCCGGAAGAGCATTGTGATGAGCAGTCGGTCTTCAAGGCGCTGGCGCTTGGCCTGCGGGACTACGTCCACAAGTGCGGGTTCAAGTCCGCCTTGCTGGGCCTGAGCGGCGGCATTGATTCGGCGCTCACGGCGGTCATCGCAGCCGAAGCCCTTGGGCGCGAAAACGTCCGCGGCGTTTCCCTGCCGTCCGAGTTCTCTTCGCAGGGCAGCTTGGACGACGCGCGCGACCTGGCACGCAACCTTGGCATCCAGTACGACGTCGTGCCCATCCAGCCGATGTTCGTGGCGGCGAAGCAACAGTTGGCCAGGGTCTTCGCCGGGCGGCCCGAGGACACCACCGAAGAAAACATCCAGGCCCGGTTGCGCGGCGTGGTGCTGATGGCGATGTCCAATAAGTTCGGCTCGCTGCTGCTCACCACTGGCAACAAGAGCGAACTGGCGGTGGGTTATTGCACGCTGTACGGCGACATGTGCGGCGGCCTGGCGGTCATCAGCGACATTCCCAAGACGATGGTCTATCGCGTCGCCCGCTGGGTGAATCGTGACCGCGAAATCATCCCCGCGCCATCCCTCACGAAACCGCCGTCCGCGGAGTTGCGCCCCAACCAGACCGATCAGGATTCGCTACCGCCTTACGAAGTCCTCGACGCGATCCTCGATCAATACGTCGTGCGGAACTATTCCGCCGCGGAGATCGTCCGGTCCGGCCACGACGAAGCCACCGTCCGGCGCGTGCTGCGGCTGATTGACCTGAGCGAATACAAACGCCGCCAGGCCGCCCCGGGTTTGAAAGTCACGTCCAAGGCTTTCGGCATGGGCCGGCGCTTCCCCATCGCGCAGCGTTACCGCGAGTTCGAGGGTTGAGCGACGCCCCGCTTGGGTTTGGAGTCCCGGGGTACGCCGGTCCGGACCCGCAACCCGCGGAAGCCGGGCCTCCGCACCGACCCCCG
>CAZJTM010000056.1:20809-29788 GCA_964548925.1 uncultured Verrucomicrobiota bacterium
ACGTCGGGCTCCTCGGTCTCGACCTCTCGAGGAAGAACCTCGCCGGCGCCGACCGCCTGGTCGTTATGTCAAAATTGATAGGTTTACAAGGCACTGCAAGTATGTTTTAGGTTTCACATACCTAGAGGGTTTGGCGGGTTTCTGCCCGCCGCCCCGCTGGGTTTTGGTGTCCCGGCTACCGCGGGACTGAACCCTACCCCGGCTTACCCCGGGACTCCGAACCGACGACCGCAAACAGACAATCAATCGTCGTCGTCCACCCGGCTCACCGCCCACTCGGGATAGGGCGTCTGCGAACCCTTCATCGCGTGCCAGAGGATGCGGTTGAGCAGGTCCTCGGGGCAGGCGTCCACCTTGTCCAACGGCAGCCGGGCGGAAGCCAGGGCGTATTTGCGCTGGAGCGGATCGTGGATGGCTTGCGGCGCGGGGTTCATCTGATCGAGGGGGACGTTGTTCGGCACGGCTTTGAACGGCGTGAAGTCCGGCGAGGCCGTGAAGCAATCGCTCATCGGCGTGGCGGTGGCGTCAAGCTGGTTCATGGGCGGCAGCCCGAGCATCAACTCCATCGTGCGCAGCAGGCTGGTTTGATTGTATTGCGTGCTCACCACGGCGCCGCGCTTCGTGTAGGGGCTGATGACATAGGCCGTCGTGCGATAGCCGCTCACGTGATCCCAGCCATTCTGCGGATCGTCCTCGATGGCGAAGATGCAGGTTTCCTTCCAGAACGGGCTGTGGCTCAGAGCCTCGACGATCTGCCCGAAGGCGAGGTCGTTGTCGGCTACCTGTGCGGCGGGCGTGGGGGCGCCGCGGCTCGTGCCGCTGGTGTGATCGTTCGGCAGGCAGATGACCACGAAGTTCGGGAAGCTGCCCGTCGCCTCGAACTGCTTCAGTTCCTTGATGAACTCCCGCGCGCGGAACACGTCCGGGATGTTCATGTCCCAGCCGACGGTGTTGGTGCAGAGAAATGGGCGGATGGATTCGATGGTCGGACGGCTCCAGATGCGGATGGCCCCGCCGCCGTTGGTGAGGTCCTTCCAGTGATCGAGGAACTTGATGTCCCCCTTGCGCTGCGGGTCCGCCCAGCGTTTCTCGGTAGCGGCGAACTCGCCGTAAATGCGCAGTGTCTTGCGCGCGGCAAGCACGTTGTCCCAAATGAACCCGGCGGGCGAATACGCCAGCGCATCCGCGTCGTCGTCCTCCATGCCGTCGGGGTAGCTGCGCGGGAAGCCGGCGAACGAGCGCTCCATGTAATCCGTCGCCATGCCGGTGTCGGACCACTGGTGGCCGTCGGCGCTGAGGATGCCGGAGCAATAGGTGTTATCCAGCAGCGCGAACTCCCGCACCATCTTGTGCTGATTGGGCGTGATCTGCTCGCCGAAGACGCACAGCGAAGGTTCGCCGTTGCCTTCCTTGACGTCGCCGAGAATCTGGTCGTAAGTGCGGTTCTCCTTGATGATGTAAACCACGTGCTGGAACACGCTCGGCTCGCCCACGCGCTCGGGCACGGGGCGCGGGGGCTGGCCCGGCCGGGCCGGAAGTTTCGCCTCTTGCACCAGGCCGTAGCGCATGTTGCGCAGGGCGACCTGGGTGAACGCGGCCAGTTCGCGCGTCGTCGGCACGGTCACCAGCGACACCGTTCCGAAATACTGGTGTGTATTGAACTCCACCTTCTCCCCGGGCTGGAGCCGCTTGGTCGAGCCAATGCCTTTGATGTTGGCCACGTAAACCGCTTTGCGCGGGGCGTCCGAGACGATGGCTCCGGGAAACCAGCCCACCGGAATCAAGCCGCGCAATTCCGACCTGCCCGGCTTGAACGCGATGACCGCCACGGCATTCTGCGAACCGTTGCAGACGTAAAGCGTCCTGCCGGACTTGTCGAACGCGAGCGCACACGGCTGTGCGCCGAACAGGTCCGCCGGATTCTGCCGCGCCCAGATGGTTTCGACGATCTGGTCCGTGCGCGTGTCAATGACACTGAGCGTGTCGCTGCCGGCGTTGGCCACCACGAGCCAGCGGCCCTTTGGCGACAACGCCAGCGCGGACGCATGCAGGCCGGTCAGGATTTCGGATTTTGGGATCTTGACTTCGGGTTTCGCGTCCAGCGCGATCACCGACACCGAGCCTTCGCTCGCGATGTGCCGCACCGGATCCACCCGCACGGTCGTTCCGCGCCCGGCCGGCCCCACGAGGTCTTGCGCCCCGGGCCGGCGTCCGCCCCAGTTGCTCACATAAGCTTTGTTGCCCGCCAGCACCACCTCGAATGGCGCGACGCCCACGTCCCAGGCGCGCAAGAGCCGGCCGTCGGCCGCGTCCAGTTCCAGCAACCGGTTGGAGAGATTGCCGCAGACATAGACCCGCTTGCCATCCGACGAAACCGCAAGCCCGGACGCGATCTCCGCCTTGCGTCCCGGAGCGTTGGCGGGGGGAAGGGGCATCGAGAAAAGTCCGGTCACATTGCCATCAGCACTCACGGCAAACACCTTGACATCGCCGGCCACGTTCGCGAGATAGAGCCGCTTGCCATCCGGCGCGAAGGCCAACCCGGTATAGCTCAGTTGGCCGTCCTTGTCCGGGTCGAGGATGTGCGTGGAAACGGCGTCCGGCTTTGGCGCGCTCGCCTTGTCCGAAGGCAGCGGCACGCGCTGCAGAATCCTGCCCGTCGCCGGGTCAATCACCACGAGTTCGTGCGTCTTGCCCGCCGTGACGAGCAACTTGCCGTCCGGGCTCAACGCGATGGCCTGCGGTCGCAAGCCGGGCAGCTCGACCTGGAAACCGACCGGCGTGAGAATCTGGTTGGCTGGCGTGTACCAACGATTCGTGCCGACCGGACCCACGGGCGATTGGGTGGATGGTTCGCCGAGGTTGCGCTGAACCGCGCCATGGCAGGCTGATACGAAGAGCAGCGCGGTCAACATGACACCAGCAGAGATTCCCGGGAATGACTTGCGTTTCATGGCCGGTAGAATGCCAGTGAGGGCTTCATGCTGGCAACGACACATTATGTCGGCTCAGCCATGTCTTCTCCGTGCCCGGCTGTTCAGGCCGCCGCCACGATGGCAGGTGACCTGAATCCCCTCTGGTCGCCGCGTGAAGTGGTGGCAGGAGAGCGCTCTACGGCGGCAGGGCCCGCCCTCGACCAGTCTTTCGCGCGCCCGCCACGCTCCGCCTGCCCATGAACCTCCCCAGGGATTCAAAGCGTCCAGAGAATCTTCTCCAAAACCTCAGCGTGGTGGCGTCTCGGCAGAGCGCCGCAAACTCTTCTCTCGGGCGACCACCGAAAGCCGACTTTCCGAAGCCCGCGAAAACCGCCCTTGCCACCAACGCCAGCGAGGACCAAGATGCCCGCGGCACTGAGGACCAGATGGGAACAACACCATGAAAACTCGAACCAACCCGGGAATCCAATTCCAATGTTTCCTCCAAAACCCCGTAGCCGCGGATGTCAGTCCGCGCCATTGTCCTGAATTCGCGCCAGCGCCCGCCAGCGGCTGCGAGGTCCTGAAAGCCGCTCTCCTCTGCCTCACGTTCGCATGGGTTTTCACCAGCACAGCCCAGACGGAGAAATCATCCGCGGCCATCCCCTTCGCCGAAATCGGCGCCAAGGCGACCGCCGATTACCAGGGCGACGCCTTGGGTATCTCCGCCACGGCTGACGGCGCGCGGTTGCGCTGCGGTTTCCAGAAGCTGGAAGGCCGCGTCACGCCCGAGGGGCTTTGGCTCGAATCCACCGCGCCGGGCGACGGCGGGCGACTGCGCCTCGTGGCCGAATCCGTGAGCCGCGAAGGCGCGATGGATGAAGGGGTACAGCCGCTCTGGGCAGGCTTCGATTGGTCCATTCCGCGCGCGGGAGCGTTCGATTTCTGCGAACCTGTCGTCGCCCGGCATTGCGGTTTCGACGAACGCGCCAGCGTCTTGGAGTGCGGCAGCCCTCTGCCGCTCTCGGTGGTCTGCGAGCCGGCCCCAAGCGGCAGAGGGCTGCCGCACTCCAAGACGCTTCGCGAGCGTAAAAGCCACCTCTGTTCCCCGAGCGTGGGCGCTGCAAACACGCGCGATGGCGAAGACGGTGTCGGGAGAACCGCTGGCGGCAGGCTCGCCCGCACGGGCACCGTGGAAGTGGCGGACAAGCTGGTCCGCTTCATCCGGCCCGGGGTGACCGAGGAATACTCCGTGAGCGTGGATGGTCTGCGGCAGGATTTCATCATCGAATCCCCGCCCCTCAACTCTCAACTCTCAACCCTCAACCCGTCTGCGGGTGAACTGCGCGTCGAACTGGCATTGGCCGGCGCGCGGGCGGAGGCGATGGCTTACGGCGCGAAGCTCAAGCTGGAGGGCTCGAGCCGCACCCTGGCTTACAGCCGCCTGCGTGCGACCGATGCCACGGGCAAGGAACTCAAGGCGCGGATGGAAGTCGTAGCGGCCACTCGACAAAGAGCCGCTGTTTTGGACGAAGAATATGGCGGCTGTTTGCCGACCGGCCGCTACGCCAGAGTGGCCGTGGTGGTGGACGATGCCGACGCCGTTTACCCGGTGCGCATTGACCCGACCTTCAGCGACGCAGACTGGGTAAGCGTGAATCCCGGCATACCCGGTACAGACGACCGCGTCTTGGCCGCCGCAGCGGATGATGCGGGCAACCTTTACATCGGGGGCGACTTCACTGTGGCCGGCGACGTGGTGGCCCACGGCGTTGCTAGATGGAACGGGAGCCGTTGGTCAGCGCTGGGCTCCGGATTGAATGGCACGGTCTGGGCACTGGCCGTGTTGGACGGCGAGGTGTATGCGGGCGGCGACTTCACTGTGGCCGGCGGCAAGCCGGCCAACTGCATCGCTAAATGGGACGGGACGAGTTGGTCGGCTCTGGATGCGGGAGTGGGCGAAGCCGTATTTCACCCGACGGTGTATGCGCTAGCCGTGTTGGGCCGCGACCTGTATGTGGGCGGCTGGTTTACGACCGCCGGCGGGAAACCGGCCAACCACATTGCCAAGTGGAATGGGACGAGTTGGTCGGCGTTGAGTTGGGGGATGAATAACCGGGTTGAGGCGTTGGCGGTGGCGGGAGAAAGCCTTTACGTGGGCGGATGGTTTTCGCGGGCAGGAGACGGCTACGCCAATCACATCGCCAGATGGGATGGATTCAACTGGTGGGCGCTGGGCTCGGGACTGAACGGCACGGTCTCGGCGCTGGCAGCCTCGTGTGGCGCATTGTACGCAGGGGGTGCATTCACGACCGCAGGCGGCATTGCGGCCACCAACATCGCCAAGTGGAGCGGCAGTAGTTGGTCGGCGCTTGGTGGAGGGGTGGGCGATCAGGTAGAGGCGCTGGCGATGACGGCAGGCAGCGTCTTTGCGGGCGGGCGGTTTAGAGCGGCGAGCGGCAACGAAGCAAGTTACATCGCTGAATGGAATGGAAGCAATTGGACGACCCTGAGCTCAGGGATGAACTACGCTGTCGAAGTATTGGTCGTGTCGGGCAGCAACATATTTGCGGGGGGCGCGTTTACGAAGGCCGGCGGTACGGCGGCGAGTTCCATTGCTAAGTGGGACGGGACTAATTGGTCCGCGCTCGGTTCGGGGATGACGCGGAATGTGTATGCCTTGGCAGTGTCAGGCGGCGACCTGTATGCCGGCGGCGACTTCGCCGTAGCCGGAAACAACCCAGCCACCGGGATCGCCAAATGGGATGGTATTCGCTGGGCGCCGTTGGGTTCCGGCCTGGGGGGCAGTTACCCCTCTGCGTTGGCAATGGCGGTGTCGGGCCGCGACGTGTATGTGGGAGGCATCTTTAGGATGGCAGGCGGCATGCCGGCCAACCAAATCGCCAGGTGGGACGGAACCAACTGGGCAGTCTTGGGGACGGGGCTGCGCGGGACTCCTTGGGCGTTGGCCGTATCAGGCAGCTATGTGTACGCTGGAGGCGACTTCACGCAGGCTGGCGGCAACCCGGTCAACCACATCGCCAAGTGGGACGGGACCAACTGGTCAGCTTTGGGTACGGGCTTGGACGGGACTCCTTGGGCGTTGGCGGTGTCGGGCAGCGATGTATACGCCGGGGGCGACTTCACGCAGGCTGGCAATATCCCAGCCAATTGCATCGCCAAATGGGATGGGACAAACTGGTCCGCATTGGGCTCGGGATTGAACGGCACGGTTTGGGCGCTGGCCGTGTCGGGGAGCGACGTGTACGCCGGAGGTGACTTTACGCAGGCTGGTGGTAATCCTGCCAACGGTGTCGCCAAGTGGAGCGGGAGCAGTTGGCTGCCGCTGGGGGCGGGGTTGAACGGAAGCGTGTCTGCACTGGCCGTGTCCGGCAGCGACGTGTATGCGGGAGGTAGCTTTACAACGGCGGGGAGCAGCCCGGCCAGTTTCATCGCGAAATGGGACAGCACGAGTTGGACGTCGCTGGGTTCAGGATTGGGCGAGCAGGCGTATGCACTGGCGGTTTCGGGCAACGACTTGTATGCGGGAGGATACTTCGTTACAGCGGGAGGGAAGGTGTCTGCCTACATTGCTCGAGCGAAGATCGGCGTTGCGCCGGGGAGGGTGATCCAGAATCTCCGCGTGAACGACGGTTCGGTAACACTGGATTGCCTGGGCCTGCCCGGCACCGCCTTCACCGTCCAGCGCGCGACGGACGTGCTGTTCACGGTGGACCTCACAACGTTGCTCACCACGAACGCGCCGGCGCCGGATGGCCAGTTCCGTTGCACTGACTCCAATCCACCCACCACCACGGCGTTTTACCGGCTGCTCAAGCAGTGAGGTTGCCTTCGGGCGTAGCGCAGGTTTTCAATCTGCCGTATCGCCGCATTGCATTCGGCAGGGCATGACTGCTAGGCGTGCGCGCGAACTTGCCAGGGTGGTGCGGATGCCCAATCCGCGATCCAGCAGAGTGCCACTTGGGCAGGAGCATTGGTGGCAGGGAAATCCGGCGCTCATTTTCTTGTCATCAATCTTCCTGCCAACGCCCCCTACCCGGCACCGTTGCTGGCCGCCAAGGGCTGCCAGTTTGTCCGCGTGGATGTGCGCCGTCCTCAGCGCGCTTCCGGCAGCGTGCCGGAAAATCGTGCTGAAGCCCCGGGGAAGTTTGATCTGCCGGCTGGAAGCGCGGGAGCATGTTGCGGCAGAAAAGCGGTGCTGAAGACACGCGCACTCCAAACGCAGGCGCAACCTCTCTACCTTGAAACGGCAGTTGAACAGCGAAGTCGCGAAGACACGAAGTTGGAAGAGAAGGGATTGGGCGCAAAACCGCCTGCCTCCTGTTTTCACTCGCAGGGTAAGCCTCGCTTGCCTTCAGAATCCGTTCTGCTTCGCGCCTTTGAACCTTCGCTGTTCGCCCCAACCACGGGGTTTGGGGTTTGAGCCTCGAAACCCGCGAAGCGTCTGGACTGCGTGCGGTTGACCGCCGCTTTCGGCTCGCCTGGCGGGCTCACCCCGGGGCCAAGTCCGCGGTCGAGAATTTGTGCCCGCGTGCCGCGCACTGTCTCCACGAACTGCGCGGTCAGCGTGGCCACGCCGGAAAGCCGCTGGACAAAGTTCAAGGCGACACGCTCCGCGCTCAGTAGCGCTTGTGCCGGGCCAGAGATTTCCAGCAGACCCTGGCCGGCCTTTGCTCGCTGGCCATCGAGGACGAGGCGTTTGATTCTGACGGCAGACGAAAGCTGTCGGAACGCCCTTTCCGCGAAGCCGAGCCCCGCGACGACCAGCGGTTTGCGGGCGCGCAGGACCGCGCAGGCTGTCGCGGCCGGTGGCACCGTGGCAAGCGTTGTCACGTCACCCGAGCCGATGTCCTCGGCAAGGGCGGCAATTACGACGCGGCGGATTTCGGCAGGGCGAAGCAGTTGCACGACGGCAGCATGTCGCCGGATCGGGGAGCAGAAAAGCAAAAAGCCAGCAGCGCCTCTTGCGAGTGGCAGAAAGCGGGGGGTGAAAGAACTTGACGCCCTCTCCGGGAATGGGCATAGTATCCAATGTTAAACGATTAACAATGCTCCTGTCGGAAACAATGGCTTCCCGCAGGATGAGAAACACACGCAGACAAGTCGCAAGTTATGAGAAAACCAATCGCACTCTCCATTGTTCTGGGAATCTGTTCCCTTGCCTCGGTTCGGGCCGACCTGACCAACGGCCTGATCGCGTATTACAACTTTGATCAGGCGGTCTCCCAGACCATTCCTGATCAATCCGGGTACGGGCGGGACGCCACACTCTACTACGCTTGGAATCAGGGGCCCGGGGAAGCAGGTAACCGCGCGGCTTGGGGTTGGACCGCGCCCGGGACTTTGACCCCTTACTTTGACGCAAATGGCAGATGGGGCATGGGGCTAGCACTGCAGGGCACGACGTTCCAACCCAAGTTGGCGATGGTTGCCAAGATGGGCGCGGATTTTGATGGAGCTTCAGCGCAGCGTGTGACGATCTCTTATTGGGCCAAGCGGGAGAGCTATCGTAATGCCGGTTGGGGGTCAAAAGGAGTCACCACCGTCCGCACGAAGGGGGATCGCACGAACAAGGACCCGCTGAGTGTGGACTGGGGAGACTGGAATGAATCCGTGGACAAAATTGACTACGATACGATGCAACCGCGCTACGGCGGCGGCAACTTTGAGGTGCGGATGTTCGGAAATGCCAGCCAGCGCAATTTCACTGTGGGCGGTGTTCTTTCGGGAACTGGCATTGGGGGTGCGATTGGTCAGGGTGACAACGCCTGGCACCATTTCCTGTGGGAGTATGCCCCGGACAATTCGGTCACGCTTACGGTGGATGGCACGTTGGTCAGTGCGCAAGCCGGGCCAGGTTGGAACGTGCTTCCCTTTGATGCCATTGTCATTGGCGAAGCGTGGGACACGGGGGGCGATATCAACGACTGCATGGATGACGTTGCCATCTGGAATCGGGAACTCACCGCGGACGAAAAGAACTCTCTGCTAACCCGACTTCCGCTACTGGGGCATTGGGCAAAATGGCAGGGGTGATTTTGCT
>CAZJTM010000057.1:0-29317 GCA_964548925.1 uncultured Verrucomicrobiota bacterium
CTTGGCGAGCTGCCTGCGGAGAATCAGCGCCCGCTCAAACGAACTCACTGACGTCATTTCTGTGGGACGATGTGAAAGAGAAAAGACCGGATGGCGATTATGATGATGATGATGATGGGAAACCCCCCCCCCCCATCGCCCACCCGAAGCCCAGAAAGTAAGAAAGTAAGAAGCCACGCGTGACAGCGAAGCGAGAAAGCGATAGTGTCCTTTTGCCGTGAGGCAACGTATCCGCCACGAAGCCAACCCCACGGTGTCATTTTCCCATGAGGCAACAGGGCAGCACGGCAGACGAGACGCTGGCAAGAAGATCAAGGGCAAGAAAATGGGAACGCGTTTCTGGCGTCATGTTCTTGCCATCAATCTTCCTGCCGCAAATTCCTGCCTGGTGACACAACCGGCAGCGGCGGGCGGTTGGACGAGCAGGACGGCCCTTCTGAGAGCCGGCCTTGCTGTGGTGAACGCGGCCACGAACGGGAATGGTAGCCCCGTCTCGTCAGAGCGGGGAGGCGAGAACAGAATCCACGCATCCGCAATCTGACGATGTGCGGCTACGGGCTATAGCGCGGTGGCGCGGGCTTGGAGGGTGGTGTAGCCCTTGACGAACGTGTTCGTCGCGCGCCATTGAACCGTGGCCTGATTGCCGCTCACGTAGATCGCGCTGATCCATCGCGCGGTTGCCAGCATTGCACGTTCGTCCTATCCTTGCCCCGTGATCACCGCTAAACAAATCCGCGAACTCATGGAAGCCAAGCCTTTCAAGCCATTCCGCATCTGCATGTCCGATGGCTCACACCACGACATCACCAACCACGATGCGGCCTTTGTCACGAAGAGCACCGTGGAAGTCGGTCTAAACTTGGACCCCGACGGCTTTGCTGAATACGTCACTCGCTGCTCCATCCTGCACATCACGCGGCTCGAAGACCCCCCGGAAGCCGTAGCCCACTGAACGGCCCTGCGCGGGGACTGGGTGCGTTGAAATTCGATCGGCCGGCTGGAAGCCTGGTCGCTCGGTGGGCGAAAAGAGGGCAAGGAGATCAGGGGCAACAGAATGGGAACACATTTCCGGTTTCATGTTCTTGCCCTTGATCTTCCTGCCACAAATCCCCACGCGGCGTTGCAGCCGGCAGCCTCGCATGAACTAGACATGAAGGCCGGCTCTGCTGAGAACCGGCCTCGCTGCTGAACGTGGCAGCCGCTTTGACTGGGCGAATATGGCCGCGTTCTCACGAACGCGGCTACGGGATTACGGCGCGGTGGCGCGGGCTTGGAGGGTGGTGTAGCCCTTGACGAAGGTGTTCGTCGCGCGCCATTGAGCCGAGGCTTGATTGCCGCTCACGTAGCTGGCGCTGATCCAACTGGCCGAACCCCACTTCTGCGCGGCGCGCACTTGGACGACGCCTTCAATGGGGAAGTTCTGGGTTTCCAGCATGATGACAGATGGGCCGTCGTTCTGGATGGCAACGTCCGCGCTGCTGACGAGCGGGGCGGTGGGGTCCGCCGGCGCGGCGATGGTCGCCACGCTGACGACGCGCACCGTCGGCGCTCCGGCGGGCGGCCAGATCAAGGGTGGTGTGGCGGGAGGGACGGCGATTGTCTCGGGGAAAGTGTGGAGAGAGGAACTCAGAAGCAATGTTTCGATGCGCACGCGCCCGTCTTCTCTTGTGTTTCCATCCGCTACACCAAGACAGTTGATCTCTCCTGCACCTTGGACTGAAGCGGCGATGATGCGAACGGCCCCGCCGGCTCCAGAACCATACCCTGATGGAGCTCCGCCTCGCGCGCGGATGTTTCCCTCAACTACTACAAAACCAGAAGCGGCGATTAGCAGTGCTCCGCCTCCCGCACCGCCAGTACCGGCCCACCAAGGTCCAGAAGAGGCTGCTCCACCAGAGCCCCCGATAAGAGGAATGACCTGCGGATTTCCATACGCACGCGAATACGTCCCAATTCCCCCGTCACCCGCCCCTCCACCAGGCCCATAGCCAGGTCCCTTTCCAGCAGGTCCAAAGGGCCCACCTCGGAAACCACCTGGACCCGGTTCAGGTGGAGTCAGTGACGCCACGCCGCTTGGGATGGAGTCAGCCCCATCCAAGCTCACAATCCCACTGTTCGTCACACTCCCCTGCACCAACCACACCACGGGCGCATGCGTCGGATGATTCTTGAACGACACCGTCACACCAGCCGGGATGTTAACGGACGAGTACTTGAACACGACGGCCCATTTCTCCGGGTCGTAGATGCCTTTGCCGGCGTTGGCGCTGTTGTTGGCGTTCCAGACGCCGGTCACGGCCTGCGCGAGGTCAATGACCACGTTGGTCGGGCTGGCAGGTGGATTGAACGCCCCGTCCGAGCCATCGCTGGGGATGGTCAGTTGGGCCAGAGCCGGCTGGAGGCACGCGGCCAATCCGAGCGCGGCGAGGGTGAGTTTGCTTTTCATTTTCATGGTGTTTGTCTGGTTTGTGATTGCTTTCAAGTGTGAGGCGGTTTCAAAACTCTGCGGTCGTAGCGGCGTCTCGGCAGAGCGCCGCACTCTATGGCTTGGAATTCGAGAATGCGGCGCTCTCCCGAGCCGCCGCTACGGGGTGGAAGTGGAAGCCGGCGAGCGGAATTGTGACTTGTCTTCGCGTTCCGAAGACCTAGGTTGACAGGCATGAAGACGATCACGGTCGAACTGCCTGACGGCGTGTTCCAGTGGCTGGCGGCGACTGCGCGGCAGCGCCGGCAGAGCCCGGCGGAAGTCGCCCGGCAAGCGCTCGCGTCCGCCGCCCAAACGCCCGCGGCCACGCTCGGCGACTTGGTGGCCGATCTGAAAGGCATCGGGGCCGGCCGGCACACCGACCTCTCCACGAACAAGAAACATCTGGATGATTTCGGACGATGAGCCGGATCATCATGGACGCAGGACCGCTCGTGGCGTGGTTGTGTCCCCGGGACGAGCATCATGCTTGGGCCGTGAATACCCTCGCTCCCCTGCCCGCAGGCGGCTTGGTGTGCGAGGCCGTGCTGGCCGAGGCGTGTCATTTGGTGGCCAGAGACGGCGTGGAGCCGGACAGGGTGCTGGAGTTTGTGGAGCGCGGCGCGCTGGCGTTGGCCCCGCTGGTTGGAGAAATCCCGAGCCTCCGCCAGTTGATGAGCCGCTACCGCGATGTCGGGATGGACTTCGGAGACGCCTGCGTGGTGCGGTTGGCCGAGCTGCACCCGGACGGGCAAGTCTGCACAACGGACACGGACTTCCGAGTTTACCGCCGGCTGGGCAAGGAGGTCATTCCATTGCTGGCGCCGTTTGCGTGACGCCAAGGTCACCGCGAGATCACGGAAGGAACGGTCCTCGGGATCTGCCGCCAGACTGAGATACTGCTGCCGCGAACTGGTGCAGCGGATGCGAACCCACATCCTCTCCTCGCCGTCCGGGCACGTTCCGCTCCAGGTCCTCAACGCTGAGGCGCAGCATGACAAAGCCGCAGCCGGAAGGCGCCGCCATGTCAACCGCAGAGACGCGACGAACGCAGAGGCGTTCTTGGAGTGGGTTTTCTCTGCGTCTGTCGCGTCTCTGCGGTTGACTCGCGCCACAGCATGCCCTTCCCTTTCGGGACGAAATGCGGAGACGGCACTGCGGACAACGCTGTAGTTCGCGGATTCCGATCGCGGATGAACCTCCGCGTTGCTCCGCGTCCTCCGCGTCTCTGCGTTGCGTTTCATGGTGGGTGTTTGCCGCTTCACCGCACTATGGGTGCGTGGGTTCCTCAAAATTCAGCACGCTGACTTCGCGGGAGATGGCCTCGATGAACGCCGTGGGGGCGCCGAAGTTGAAAATGGTCAGCTCGCGGCCTTCGATCTGGTTGAACTCGGTCGCCGGCGGGCCGGAGCCGGGATTGGCGTTATAGACGGAGACTTCCTTGGAGTTCGCCTCAATGTTCGCGGAGGGTGAACCGAAGTTCCAGATGGTGGTTTCGCGGGAGATGGCTTCCACGGGCGCGGACGGCGAGCCGAAGTTCCACGTCGTCACTTCGCGCGAGAAGACTTCGTTGATGATGTCGCTGGTGGGCGGTCCGGAGCCGGGGTTGGCATTGTACACAGACACCTCGGACGAGATGGCTTCGCGTGTGGCGGTGGGCGCGCCGAAGTTGAACACGCTGGTTTCGTGGCTGAAGAACTGGAGCGCCACGCCCGGTCCGCCGAACAGGTCGCGGAGGTAAACCTGGTAGTTCGACATGCCGGCTTCAAGGCACGGCTGGCTGGCATCGGCATAGACGAGCGGGTTCAGGCAATTGGCGTGGTCCAGCTCGTAACGGTCGTCAATGCCGTCGCCGTCGGAGTCCAGCGGCGAGAAAACATCGTGTGCCTGGACACGGAAGAAACCCTTGTTCGGGCCGAGCCGGACGGAGTGGGCCCACGCCGGCCCCGGCACGCCCAACAGCATGCCCACGGGCGTGAACGTCTGAAAATCCTCCGTCCATTCCAGCGTGTAGTAGGCGGCGGGATTGGGCTGGAGGGAGAGCGTCAGGACGCCGTTCGTGGGGTCGAGCGTGTGTTCGAGGACGAGGTCCTGCGCGGGGGTGAGGCTGCGTCCCATGAGGAGGACTGCCGCCGCAAGGAAGATGGATCGCTGGTTCATAGTGGTGGACATCAGGAAGGCCGCCTTGACCGGGGGCTTGGCTTTGATTCGGCGCAAGCGTTCATGGATGACCGGGTTACTTGCTGAGACGGGCGCATTGTTGATAGAGCGTATGCGGGGTGTCAACGATTTTCCTTCTGTGATGCCTGTGTGTCGTGACAGTCTCCGACACCTTGCGATGCGTGGGCCGCAACATTCGCGATGCGCGGCTCCGTGCAGGTTTGACGCAGGAATGCCTGGCAGAGCTGGTCGGAGTGCATTGGAAGACCATCGGGAACATCGAGCGTGGCGTGTATCCGTTCGCCATCACGCATTTCGTGGCCATCGTACAGCATCTTGGCGTCGAGGCGGGAAGTCTGTTGGAGGGACTGAACCCGCCCGATGCGAAGCGCATCCATGCGGTGCGGAAGGCGCTCGCCCGGAAGCGCAAGCCCAAGGCGGATTACCTCGCGCGGACCACCAAGCCGGCACGCGGTTGAACGGCGGGCAAGGTGCCACGCCTGTCCGGCACGGCGTGGTGGGCAAGGGGCCGGTGCAAGGCGCAGCGCGGCAGCACCGCAACCCAATACCCAACTCCGGGGAACCGCAGAGACGCGACACACGCGGAGGGGCTTGCTTCGCTGTCGTTCTCTGCGTCGGTCGCGCCTCTGCGGTTGAATGCCTACCGGAGGAATCTGCGCAGGACGCGGTGGGGTTGGGAGCCAGCGCCGCAAGGTCGCGGGGATTCGGCCAGAACGGGCTGGGCTGTTCGGTTTCACTTTCATTCCACCCTGTTCTACGAATTCCAAGGGAGAACCTTACCGGAATTCTCGAAATTTCTTGCGCTTTGAGTTCCGGCCTGCCGCCGCCGTGCAGGAGATAGCGGCCAGAGAATCTGCGGCGCTCTGCCGCGCTGCCGTAGGACAGGCGTCGCGCCTCCCTATGAACCGCCCCACGGATTCAAAGCGTCCAAGGATTTCTTCCTCATCCCTGAACGCTTCGAATTCGTGGGGGTGTGCTTGATGGGCTCTGGGGTTCGAGGCGCGAGGTTTCGTTTCGGGGAATTCCCTCTCTGATTTCATGGGCCAGCGCCCACAACCTCGCTTGCGTGGCGAGGCCACTTTCGCCAAAAGCAAAGTGCTTTCTTGAAGATGGAGACAGGCGCGACGCCTGTCCTACGGGCGGGAACTCCGCGGCGCAAGCAGCGCGGCCTCGTGGAGGCGGGCCGGGTCGCCGTCGGTTGCGAGGCGACGCACGTATTCCTCAATCGTCACGGGGAAGCTGGGCGCGATGGTGCGGGTGGACCGGTCACTCACGAACCAGCGTCCCCAGCGGGACCAACCGTCCTGACCAGGGCTGGCCAGAATCTCCGCCCGCAAGCGTGCGAATTCCGCCGGCAGGACGGGTTCGAGCGCGCCCTCGGCATTGAAGCGCTGACCGACCACCGCTTCGGCGAGCGCCGCCACCCATGCGGGACCCGGGCCGCTGGGGGCCGGGATTTCCCAGACCCGCGCGGCTCCGTCACTGCACGCGGTGAGGACACGCTGGCCGTCGGCACTGAATTCGGCGTGGAACACGGTGTTGGGATGGCGGAGCGGGTCGCACAAGGGTAAACCTGTGGCAACATCCCAAACGCGCGCGGTGCCGTCCCGGGAGGCCGTGACCACGCGCCGGCCATCGGGGCTGAACTCGAGGCCGGTCACCGCGTTCGTGTGGCGCAAGGGCAGGGCGAGGGGACGACCGGTGAAAGCATCCCAAAGCCGTGCCGTGCCGTCGGTCGCCGCGGAGGCCAGGACGCGGCCATCGGGGCTGAGCGCGACCTGCGAAACCTCGGAGTCATGGTAGAGCACCGGGGCGAGCTGCCGGCCTGTGCGCAAGTCCGCCATCACGGCGGCAAAGCCAAAACACCCCACGGCGACGCGCTTGCCATCCGCGCTCACGCGGCAATTCCAGATGGGGCCGAGCAGTTGCAACAGTTCGCGCGGCGGTTGGGGAGAGGCAAAATCCCAAGTGCGCACCCAGCCATCGGCACAGCTCAGGACCAAGGTCTTGCCATCCGGAGTGAAGACGAGCTGACGCACGGGCGGGCCGATGGTGTTGGTGCCGCCCGGCCAGCGATACTCGGCGAGTTGCGCGCCGCTTTGCGCAGTCCACACGCGCACGTTGCCCAGCGCTGTGGACGTGGCCAGGTGGCGGCCTTGCGGATCAATGACCAACTCGCGAAGCGGTTCGCCGTGGAGCAGCGGCGGAAGGATTTCCTGACCGCTCTCCGCGTTCCACCGCCGGGCGGAGCCGTCCTCCGAAGCGGTGAAGACCAGCAGTCCATCCGGGCTGAAGCGCGCCACATTCACCGGCCCGGTGTGCGTGAGCGGTGCCGTAATGGGCAAGCCGGTGAAACCATCCCAGACGCGCGCCGTGCCATCATCCGAGACACTGAGCACGCGGTCGCCGCGCGGATTGAACGTGGCCCAGCGGACGGGCTTCTGATGTGGCAGGATCAGCGGCGGCGAATAGCCGGCCCGCACATCATAAACCATCGCGACGCCGTTGCCGCCGGCCATCGCAACCCAGTGCCCGTCCGGACTCCAGGCGGCGTCGAAGAAGTACATTACCGAGCGGAACGTCTGGCCCCAAGGCTCGCCGGTGGCGGCGTTCCACAGATGGACCGCGTTCCAGGCGTTCAGCGAAAGCAGCTTGGAACCATCCGGGCTGAAGCGGGCGAGTTCGGCCTTGGTGGCGTGGGGCATGGCCGGAGTCAGCGGTTGGCCGGATTGCGAGTCCCACACGCGCACGTCCCGCGCCGCGGTGGCAATACGCTGGCCGTCGGGGCTGTATTCGGCGCGGAAGCAGGTATTGCTGGCCACAACGATGACATTCGTTAGCGGCGTTCCGTTGTGAGCGTTCCATTGGTGCAAGCGACCGTCGGCGGAAGCGGTAAGGAAGCGGTCGCCCTGTGGCGAGAAAGACGCCATGCAGACGTTGGCGCCGGTCTGCAGCGGCGGCAGAGCGAGTTGGCCGTTCTGCAAATCCCAGAGCCGCGCGTCCTCAGCGGTGGTGAGCAAGCGAGTGCCGTCCGGGCTGAACGCAAAGCTGGTCACTTTGCTGCGATGGCCAAGCAACTCGTGCCGCAGTCTGCCGGTGTGCGCGTCAAAGACGCGGGGGGCCGGATCGGCGGCGAGCGTGGCCAACAGCCGTCCATCCGGACTGAATGTCGCTTGTCGCACTGGACTGGTATGCGCCAGGGAGGCGATCAACTGACCGGCAGGCAACGTCCAGAGTCGGGCGGTCTGGTCATCCGAGGCCGTGGCCAGCCTTCCGCCATCCGGGCTGAAAGCGATCGCATTGACCCCACTGGAATGGAGCAGCACAAGTGGCGGGTTCGTGAGCATGGTGGTCGCTGGCGAGTTGATAGCTTGGCCGAGTTCCTTGGGAGCAGCGCTGCGCTCGCGAGCGTCCGGCAGCGGCCAGACTTCTGCCACCTTGTCGCCACAGGCGGCGGCCAGGAAACGCTGGTCCGGACTGAAAGCAACCTGGTTCATTTCAATCTCGTGCTCCATCGGGCCCGCGACGGGCAAGGGCAGATTGCGCTGACTCAACGCCGCCAGCAGCGTTGACGCGGCGGCGGCATTGTGTGGGTCTTGGCGCAGGAGTTGGGCAAGCATGACGATCCCGCGGTCGGTCTGATCGTGCGCAAGCGCATCGCTGGCCAAGGAAAGGTGCAGATTGCCGGACAGAGCGCGCTGCGTGGAGAGGGATTGAAGCAGCCAGCCGCCGCCAGCGAACCCGCCCAGTAGTGCGACTCCGAGCAGGACCGTCAGCCCGGCCACGACGGGATTGCGGCGGACCCATTTGGCAGCCTTTCGCCACGGGCTGATGCGTCGCGCCTGGATGGGTTCGTGCCGGAACCAGCGCTCCAAATCATCCGCCAGCGCGGCGGCGGACGCATAGCGGCGGGCCGGTTCCTTTTGCAGGCAGAGGGCGCAAATGGTTTCCAAGTCGGGGTCGGCGAGCGGGTTGATGGATCGGAGCGCGGGCGGTTCCTGTTCCGCCACGAGACGGAGCATTTCCAAGTCGCTGTCGGCGTCGAACGGCGTGCGTCCGGCGAGCAGTTCAAAGAGGATGGCGCCGAGGCTGTAAACATCGCTGGCCACGGTGACTTCGCGCACGCGGCCAGCCGCCTGCTCGGGAGACATGTAGCGCGGCGTCCCCAAGACCATGTAAGAGCGGGTTGGGCCGTCGGCGTGGGCGGTCCATTTGGCGATGCCGAAGTCGGTGAGATACGGCTCGCCCTGCGCATCGAGCAGGATGTTGCTGGGCTTGAGATCGCGGTGGAGGATGCCGCGGTCGTGCGCGTGCTGCGCGGCGCGGGCGATCTTTTGAAGGAGATTGACGATTTTCGATTGGCGATTCGCGAGGTCGGTTCTGCTCAGAACGCTGCGCCCCGTGGCGGACGCGTCAATCGGGAATCGAAAATCGGCAATGCTCTGCGCCAAGCTATGGCCCTCGATCAATTTCATCGCGAGGAAGGGCCAGCCGTCGTGCTCGCCCACTTCGAGAACGGGAACGATGCCCGGGTGGTCCAGGTTGGCGGCGGCTTCGGCTTCGATGCGGAAGCGGTGGAGTTCCTCCGCGCTGGCAAATTGGCCGGCCCGGATGAGCTTGAGCGCCACGGTGCGGTTCAGGCGCAGGTCACGTCCCCGATACACCACGCTGGACGCGCCTTCGCCAATGCGGCCGAGCAGTTCATAGTGGCCGAATTGCTGACGCTCGGCGGGCGGCGCGGGCTGAACGCCAGCGAGGGACGCCAGGGCGACGAGGCAGCGCGGGCAGCAAGCCAGCGGGGCGTCCTCCGGGATGGAGGCGCCACACTCGCGGCAGTGTTTGGCGGGACTCATGAGCCAAGACCCATCACTTGGTTCTACGAAAACGCGCGTTTGACCTTACCGGCAGTCTGGGAGCTGGGTTGGGCGCGAGGCCACAGCAGGTCGCCGGATGAGGAATCCCCGAATCGTAGCAGCCGACGTCAGTCGGCTCTGACTTCTCTCCCATATCAGATGGAGCGGACTGACGTCCGCTGCTACGAGGTTCGTATAAAGCGATTCCGGAAGCGTCACCGCGACAAGACCGCCATGTGGTGTTTGATTTCATCGTCCACCTCCCCGGAGGTGTTCACCGTCTGCCGCACCGCGTCGCGATAGGCCTGCGCGAAGCGACGCCGCAAATCATGCACCGCCTTGGCCACCGCGCCTTCCGGGATCCCCAAGCGCAGCCCGATCTCCGCCTGCGAGCACGATGGCTCTTCACCCGGAAGGAACTGGCGTAAGGCATCGAAGCGTTCCGCCTGGCCGCGTTGCGAGTAGTCGTCGCGCGTGCGATCCAACGCATGTTGAATGAGACTCAAGGAGAATCGGCGCTCGAATTCCTCTTCCGGCGTGCGGGCGGGATCCACCGGCTCGCGAACCCGGTCGTCGCCGGGCGTTTCCGCTTGCAGGGGTAGCGTCTCAAGCCGGCGCTTGCGGACATTGTGATCAATCACGAAGTTGCGCAATGCGCCAAGGAGGTAGGAGCGGAACCGCCCTTTGTCGCGACGAATTCCCGCCAGGCGGTCCTTTGCCAACAAGTGCGCGAGGAACGTCTGCGTGAAATCCTCCGCGTCGTGCTCATTGTAACCCCAGCGGCGAAGATAAAAGTTGATGGGAGGCCAATAGAGCCGGCAAAGGCGTTCCAGCGCGGCTTCGGTGCCAGCCCCCGCGTCCTGAACCACCGTCCACAACGTCGGCGGCATGGCACTGGGCGCCGGGGGGCCCGGCCCTTCGGGGACATCCTGGTCGTGCCCGTCCATGCGGGGGGATGATGCGTGATCCGAAACGGCTGGCAAGCTTCGAGCATTCGTCCGGCCTGCTTTCCCGCGGCGGATTCCTCTGGATCTGGGATTGGGGTGGTGTCGGCGCTGGTAAGCACCGGGCCGCTCAACCCAGTGCCGCGAGCCGGCCTGCCGTGGGGTACGGCCCCGTTGCGGCGCTCCCGCCAGTCCGATGGATATCCAACCGGCCCGCGCCACGCCCTAACCGGTCGCGCGACCGCCGACCGCCCCAAGGACGGCGTCCGTGGCCGCCTGGGACCTGCCGTCACAGGAGTGGCCACACGGTCGAGAAGGTCTGGTGCTCCCACCAAGAGTTGAGCGAATCGGCCGTCGTGTGCTGGCGCTCGCGCTGGAGTTCAGACCCCCCCATCGCCCGAATTGCGTCCGAACAACGCCAAAAGCCGCTCCTCCCCGCAAAGGGTGAGGCTGATTGGCCAATGCGACTCCCCCCAACTCGCTCCCATCCCGCGTCACAATGAGAAGTGTTGCAATCTGGTTGTCTCCCAACCCAACGCGGTGAATACTTCGAGCATGACGAATCCACGCCGAGCCCCGTTTCTGGTGGCGCTCATCTCGATCATGTTCATTGCCGGGCCATCCGTGTTCGGCGGACCGGCCAGCCCAACGGACCTGCCACTCGCACCACAGGGTTTTTATCAAGAAACCGCCCGGAATTTTCCGTTGCCCGCCAGCGCCACCTCCGAGGGACTCTCGTGGGTGGAGACGACCGACGATGGGGCTGTGCGGGTGAGGGATGAGAGCACGTGGTTTGCGCTTTCCGCCAGCACGCTGGAACCGCTGTCCACAGCCTCACCCATCACCAGCCGAAATGCCGAACGACAAGCGGTGGCTGAACTGCAGGGACAGGAGGTTCGTCAAGTCGCCACCGGGCCGGGCGGGTTGGCGCTGGCCGCCACCGCACGGGGCCTGTGGCAACGGCGCGGCGCGTCCCAGTGGGAACGCGTGCGGGTGGAAGACGACTCGGGCCGCGTCTGGGCGGACCGTGACGTCCGGGGGGTGGCCATCTCCTCGGATGGCACTTGGTGGATCGCCACGCCGGCAGGCGTGATTCGCAAGGCAGGCGACCGCTGGAGTTTGTTCACCGGCCGCGAAGGATTGCCTTACGCGGACTTCACATGCGCGGCGGCCGGTGCGGACGGAGAAGTTTGGTTCGGCACCCATCGCGGAGCAATCCGCTTCGACGGCAAGGAGTGGGCCTATCGCGAAGGCCCCCGTTGGCTGCCGGGCAACGACGTGCGGTCCATCGCCATCGGCCCCGAGGGACGCGTCTGGTTCGCCACGGACAAAGGGCTCGGTTGCATCGCACGGCGCGCAATGACGTTGGCCGAGAAGGCCGAACACTACGAGCACGAGATCGAGCGTTTCATCAAGCGGAGTCCCTTCGGTTACACATCGGAAGTCCGACTGGGCGCTCCGGGAGATCGCACGAAATTAGTTTTCTCGGACAGCGACAACGACGGACTGTGGACCGCCATGTACGGCGCGGGACAGTGCTTCGCCTACGGCGCCACCAAATCACCCGAGGCCAAGCGGCGCGCAAAGCAGGTGTTTGAGGCGCTCCGCTTCCTGCAAAAGGTTACCCAAGGCGGACCCCACAGCCCGCCGCGAGGCTTCGTCGCGCGCACCATCCGTCCCGCGGACTGGCCCGATCCCAACATCGGACGGCTCGAAGCCGACCGGGAGTTCCAGAAACGCGACCGCCTCTGGAAGGTCTATGAACCGCGCTGGCCGCGCAGCGCCGATGGACAGTGGTTCTGGAAAGGCGACACCAGCTCGGACGAACTGGATGGCCACTTCTTCTTCTACCCGGCCTATTTCGATCTCGTCGCCGACACCGACGCCGAGCGCGAACGCGTGCGTGAGGTCGTGCGCGACCTGGCGGATCATCTGATCACCCACGATTTCGCGCTCGTGGACCACGACGGCAAACCCACGCGCTGGGCAGTCTTCGGCCCGCGTTGGCTCAACCACGATCCCAATTGGTTCGTCGAGCGCGGGCTCAACTCGCTGAGCATCCTGTCCTACCTGGCTGTGGCGGAACACGTGACCAGCGACGCCAAATACGGCCAGGCCGCGCGCGAGTTGATCGAGCGGCACGGCTACGGCGCGAACGTGATGAATCCCAAGACACAAATGGGCGTCGGCTCCGGCAACCAATCGGACGACGAAATGGCGTTCATGTGTTTCTACAATCTGCTGCGCTACACGAAGGACGAAACTTGGCGGCAGAAATGGCGGTTTGCCTTCTACGCCTATCACGCGCTGGAGCAGCCGGAGATGAATCCGTTCTTCAACTTCGCCTTCGCCGCGGTCGGGCGCGGGCAGACGTTCGAGAACGCCTACGGCCAAATCCCCGTGGATCCGTGGGCGGGCTGGCTGGAGGATTCCATGGCCACTCTCCGGGGCTTCCCGCTCGACCGTGTGAACTGGCCGCACCACAACAGCCATCGCCTCGACTTGGAGCCGCTGCGCCGTCAACAAGCGACCGATCTCGCCGATGACGAGCGTTCGCTCCGTGCCGGTCGCATCAATGGCAAGGTGCTCCCCGTGGAGGAACGGCATTTCAGCCACTGGAACACTGACCCGTGGCGGTTGGATTACGGCGGCGATGGCCGCGAACTGGCGAGCGGCACGGTGTTTCTGCTGCCTTACTACATGGGGCTCTATCATGGGTTCATTGAGAAACCCAAATAGGCTCGCTGCGAGAGTCCAGCCAAGTTTCGTTGCTCACTGCCGTCCGACTCGTCCGCTTCTTTGGCTGGCCCGTGGAGTGTGAGCGGACTCACGTCCGCTGCTGCGAGGTTCATGGGGAGGTTTCTCGCACGCCAGACATCGCACACTCTTGGGGGTGCAGACGATGCCAGCGATGAGGCGCGGAGCACCTTGGATCGCCGAGTTGTGCGGACAAGCGACTGCCGCAACAATTGGCCCTGCGGCTCAGCGCAGGTAGTCCATGAGGGACATCCGCAGGATGCCGGCGCCGCTTTGGAGCGCGGCGCTGTAGGCGGTTTGCGCCTGGTTTAACTCCACAATGGTCTGCGCCAGATCGGCGTCCACTTCGCGGGAGATCATTTGCGTCAGGGACAGCGACCGGTTCGCGGTCAGGGTGCCAGCGGTTTCCAGCCGGGTCTGGATCGCGCCGTTGCCGCCGAGGTGGTAGATGAAATTGTCCTCATCGCGCTGCAAGGCCGGGCGGTCGGTCGTTCCGATGGCGGCGGTGTCCCCGGCGAGCAGATGGTTCTGCAAGGAAATCAGATGCGCGAAGAAGTCCGCGCCCGAGCGGCTGTCGCTGACGAGTCCGCGCGGGCCGGTGCCGGTGTTGTTTTCGCCCGGCACATCCACAGCCAACGCCACGCCGGCGGCAATGTCCGCCGCCGCCACGCTGGTATTGCCGCCGTAGGTCACCGCCGTGACATTCCCGTCGGCATCGGTCGTGACCGTAAACGGAGCCGCGCCGGACGCGGTGCCGCCAAAGAGATGCTGGTCGCCGTGCTTGCTGTTCATCAACTGCGCCGCCTGCTGGGTGAGTTGCGTGACTTCGCGGGCATAGACCTTCAACTCCTCCGGCGAGCGGGTGCCGTCGGCCAGGGTGGCCAGTTCACTCACGCGATCGGAGATTTTCTGCAACGCGCGCAAGGCATTGTACGACGCCGTCGCCCGCTCTTTGAGCGTGGCGATGTTTGAGCTGAACTGGGCGGTGCCGCGGTTTTCGGCGCGCAGGGCCATCGCCCGCTGCATCGCGGCCGGGTCGTCCTCGGGCGAGTCAATGCGCTGTCCCGTG
This sequence comes from uncultured Verrucomicrobiota bacterium, assembly GCA_964548925.1. Classification (GTDB taxonomy): domain Bacteria; phylum Verrucomicrobiota; class Verrucomicrobiia; order Limisphaerales; family MWDV01; genus MWDV01. Next base: position 14,269 of record CAZJTM010000057.1, read on the forward strand.
GCGGCCTGGTTCTGGAGGCGATACTGCCGCGCGGTCAGCGTGTTCAATTGCCGGACCAGATTTTCGGTGTAGCTGTTGCCGGTGACGCGCATGGGGGATCAGGGGTTGACGTGGGCTCGCCCGCAACGTGCTTCCGGCGTCCTCGCCGGAAGTTCCATCCGCATTTGATCTGCGACCGGGACGGATCGCAGCACGTTGTGGGTGACACGCATGTTTCGATTTTGGGTTTCAGCGTTCCGCGTTCAGGTTTCTGCTTTCTTTTACCGGCCCAGGCTCAACACCGTTTCGAGCATGTCATCCACCACGCTCACGATCCGGGCGGACGCCTGATAGGCCTTCTGGAAGCGGACCAGGTCCGACATTTCCTCGTCCAACGAGACTCCACTCACGGAGTCCCGCTGGCCGAGCAAGAGGGTCTTCACCGCTTCGTGATCGGCCAACTGACTGTTGGCCTCGGCCAATCCGTTGCCCAAGTTGGCGACCATTTGCCCGTAAGCGCCGCTAAAAGGCCGGTTGCCGAGACCCGTGATGGATCGGTCGGCCAGGCGGGCCAGGGTGAGCGCCACGGTGTTGTCGCCAACGGCGCCGGGGGTGCCGGCGGCCTGAATCAGCGAAGGATCGTCCGCCAGCGCCGTGTTCACGCTGAGAGACGCCGCGTCCGTGCCGGTGAAGAAATCCGCGCCCGTGCTGCCGGTGAGGCTGTAGCCGGGGCGATGAGCCGCATTGACCTCCGTGATGAGGGCGGAAGCCAGGGAATCCAAATCGTCGCGCAGGGCCTTGAGCCCGCCGTCGCGCGCCGCGATCCGGCCTTGCATCGTGCCGCCGGTCAGATCGAGCGCCGTGCCCGCGGCGGCGGCGCGCAGAAGCAACTGCCCGCCGCCCGCGTCGAAGGTCTGCAACGTATCCAGCACGTCACGGCCGGCGACCATCGTCACCCCGCCGATGCTGACCGAGAGCGAGCCGTTCTCGGTTGTGCTGGTTTCAAGGCTCGCGAGCTTCGACAACTGTTCGAGTTTCTGCTCGCGCAAGTCCCGCAGGTCATTGGCCGCCCCGCCGCCAAACTCGGCGTCCGCGATGCGGTCGTTGAGCTGGGCGATGCTCGTGAGCAACTGGTTGGCCGCCGTCACGTCCGCGCTGAGGGCGGTGTTCAACGAGGCGTTCAGATCGTCGAGCCGTTGGGCGGTTTGGTTGAAGCGGGTGGCGAGCGCTTGCGCCTGGCTGACGAGCCACTGCCGGTTGGCCATCGAGGTCGGCGCGGTGGCCACGCTCTGGAAGGCGTTGAACAAACCCGTCAAATCGTCGGCCAGCCCGGTGGCCGCCGTGGCATTCGTCGTGGCGGAGGTGCTGTCGGCGGCGCGGTCGAAAACCTCGCCCAGGCTGGTTTGGGCGGAACGCAGCGCGGCTTGTTTCGCCTCGCAAAAGCCGCCCACGCTCAACTCCGCGCGGACCTGCGCGTCGAGCAGCGTGTCGCGGATTTGCCGGATGGCCGCGACTTCCACACCCGTGCCTTGCGGGCCGATGGCGGTGGGGGTGGCGAGGCTGGTCTGCAGCTCGACGCGCTGGCGGGCATAGGCGCGGTTGTTGACGTTGGCCAGGTTGTGGCCCGCCACTTCCACCGCGGTCTGCTGCGCCTGCAAGGCGCGCATCCCCAAGTTCAATGTGCCAAACAAGCCAGGCATGGGATCAACCGATGGCGTTGATGAGCGCGCTCTGCGGCAAGCCCGGGCTCAGCACCCGGCCCGAGTCGGTATAGGTAGGAGTCGGCGTGCCCGGGAAGAGGGAGGTGATGAACCGCTGCATCAACTCGACGACGCGGCTGAGCAGGAGATGATTCTGCCGGGCACGCTGTTGCACGCGCGTCAGGAGTTCGTTGTTCTCCTGGACCAAAGCGTTCACGAGCGGGCGGTAGTCCGGCGGCAACTGCGGCACGAGCGCCGCGAACGGGGCGTCCTCCGGCAGGCCAAGTTGGCGGGCGAGCTGCCGCTGGCGCTGCTCGCGTTCGTTGCGCGCGGCGGCGATGGTTTCGGCCTGGGCGTTGACGGCGGAGGTGCTGAGGACCAGGTCCTGGGCCTGGCGGCGCATGACGAGGTCCTGCTGCTGATCGAGGAGGGCGAGCATTTCGCCATATTCCTTCAATTCTTCGCGCAGGGCCTCGACGAGATTTTGGACAAGGAGATTCATGAACGGTGGGCGGAAAGGACTTCAACTCTATCGCCGGGACGAGAACGAACAGCGTCCCGCGCGGGTGGAAAGGCGGATTCGGGGCCGTCGCTGCGTTTGTCAAAACGCAGTGGCTCGGGTGCAATTTCACGCAGCGATCCATCCGCGGTTTCACAACCGCGGCTACCGGCTGGGTCGGCAGGGGAGGTGGGCGAAAGGGACTGGCTGCCGAGTTGTTGCTCCAGCGTGCGGGCCAATCCCAGGCCGCCGGATTTGGAAATGCTCTCCGCGAGCTGGTTCGTGATCATGTCACGGTAGATGCCCGCGGTCGCGGAATTGTCGGCGAACTTGGATTGGATGACCGTCTTCTGCGTCTGCTCCAGAATCTGGCGCAGGAGCATGGCCTCGAACATCCGCGCGCCCTCGGCGATCTTCTCCGCTTGCGTCAACTGCGTGTCCCCGGCCAGTTGCTCGGCCGTCACGTTCGCGGCGGCGCGGGCGGCTCGTCCACAACGTGCTTCCGGCGTCCTCGCCGGAAGTTCCATCTGGATTGGATCTGCGACCGGGACGGGTCGCAGCACGTTGTTGGTGACGCACATGTTAGATCAGGGGTTGACGTCGGCTTGACTTACGACTGGGACGGAGCGCAGGGGTCCCCACAAGACGTGCTTCCGGCGTCCTCGCCGGAAGTTCCGTCTGGATTGGATCTGCGACCGGGACGGGTCGCAGCACGTTGATTGAGTGGGCGATTTCCATGATCAGCGGATGACGAGTTCGGCCTGCAACGCGCCGGCCTGTTTCAACGCTTGGAAGATGGCCATCATGTCGCGCGGGGTCACGCCGAGCGTGTTGAGCGCCGAGGCCACCTTTTCCACGGTCGGCATGTCCGGGAGCGCCACGAGGCCGGTCTTGCCTTCCGTCACGTCCGTTTGGGTGCGCGGGGTCACGGTGGTTTCTCCCGTCTTGCTGAACGGCGCGGGCTGCGACACGTCCATCGTCGAGGCGACGTTGATGGTGATGTTGCCGTGCGAGACGGCGCAGTTGGAAATCCGGATGCGCGACGTCGCCACGATGGTGCCGGTGCGTTCGTTGATGATGATGCGCGCCGGGGTGTCGGGCGTGACTTCGATGCCTTCGAGCCGCGCGATGAAATCCACGGCGGAGGTTTCCGCGCCTTCCGGCATGCGCACCTGCACGGTGGTGGAATCCACGGCGTGGGCGGCATTCGTGAAGAGAAGGTTGATGGCCGCAGCCAGCCGCGCGGCGGAGGTGAAGCTGGGTTCGCGCAGCAGCAGTTCAATGGCGTTATCGCGCACGATCTCGGTCGGAATCTCGCGCTCGACCAAGGCACCGCCGACAATCTGCCCCACGGTGGGATGATTCTTGGTCACGGTGGCGCCGCCACCGCCGCCCTGGCCGGCGGAGAAACCGCCCACAGCCAGCGGCCCTTGTGCGACCGCGTAAACCTTGTTGTCCGCCCCGAGCAAGGGCGTTTGCAGCAGCACACCGCCCTGCAGCGTCTTGGCGTCGCCCATCGAGGCGATGTTCACGTCCAACCGGGCGCCGGGTTTGACATAGGCCGGGATGTCCGCCGTGACCATGACGACAGCGACGTTCTTGGAGGAGAGGGTGGCCGGCGGAACATTGATGCCGTAGCGCTGGAGCAGGTTGGCCACCGTCTGCTTCGTATAGACCGGGTCTTTGTCGCCATCGCCCGCCAGGCCGGCCACGAGGCCGTAGCCGACGAGTTGGTTGTCCCGGGCGCCGGACACCATCACCAAGTCGCGCACCCGCACGCCGGCGGTCGAGGGCGACGGAGCCAGTGTGGCGAGCAGGAAGACGAGCAGAGCCGCCGCCCCAAGAGCACTGAGGCCGCAACCCGAACGGAGCGCAACGGACCCAGCCGCAGCCAGCTCGAAATCGGCATAAGGCACGGGGAGATCCGGCACACGCCGGGTTGCGGACGCGCCGAGGCGGTGTCCCCCGCGCGCCGAATGGCGCCGTTCGCGGGTAATTGGATGCGGCAGACACCACGCCATCACGCTCGCCAGCGAAGGCCAAGGCGGCAGCGAAGGGCGGTTGCCCGCGGTCGGCAGCTTCCGGCTGGCGCTGCCGTGGCGGGAATCGGGAGTCAACTTGCGCGGGACGAGGGGCATGACTCAGAAGGGTGAAACTTTATCCCAGACCTTATGCAACCAGCCTTTGCGCCCGCTATCGGTGAGGACGCCCTTGGAGAGGATCTGGATGGAGGCATCGGCCACGTTGTAGCTATAGACGGTGTTGTTGGCCAGCACGTCCTCGGGCCGGATGATGCCGCGCAGGATCATCGTCTGCTGCTCGCCGCCCACGGAGGTTTCGCGACGGCCTTCGATGACGAGATTCCGGTTGGGCAACACGTCTTTGACCTGAACGGCCGCGCGGGCACTGAGCTTCTCGGAGTTGTTAATGCTGCCGCCGCCCGTAAAGTCGCTCTTCGAGTTGAACTTCATGGCCGGCATGGAGCCGTTGTGCGTCAACAAGCCGCTGGCGGCCGGGCTGTAGAGGAAGGTCGCCAAGCTCGCGTCCAAACCGGATTCCTTGCCGGTGGCCGTCTTGTTGTCCTTGGAGGTGGACGTGCTTTCCTGGACCAGGATCGTGATGACGTCGCCGATGCCCGTGGCGCGCTTGTCGGCAAACATCGGCTTGGAAACATCATCTTTCCACAGCGATTGGGCGGACACGGCCAACGGCAGAATCGTCAGAGCCAGCCCGGTGGAACGCAACCAGCGCAGAAGGCCGGTGCGAAGAGCGGCGCGGGGGGAGGGAAGAGGGAAAGACTCCGCTCCGCGCGCGGCGCTTTGCGTCTTCCACGCTCCGCCTTGCCGGGGCGTGAGCGCGAACTTAACGGGTTGTTCCCAGCGAATCTTCAGCGCGAAAGGGCCGCCGGTCGTCAATGCGTCGCCTGTGGGGAGCAATGGGGTCATGTCAGAGCGAAACGAGAATGGTTTGTTCATCGAGCACCTTGCCGGTGAAATCGCGCCGCGAAAGCGGGTTGCGGGCGCGAATGGTCTGGCCGGGGGCGCCATCTTCGAGCGCCTCAACCTTGAGCGTGACTTGCAGCGCGCCATCCTGGACGCGGGCTTCGGCAAACTGTCCGCGGCGAATCACCGGCCGCACTTTCACCGACCGGGCCAGCAGGGGCGTGCCTGCCTGGAGCGGTTCGGCCAGTTCCAAGGTGGGGTCGCCGGCCGCGAAATCAGCGAGCGTGTCGCGCACCGTCAACACATCGCGGCGCTCGCGGGTGAGGTCGGCCTCCGCCACGAGTTGGCCGCGCTTGAGCGCGGACCTGGCGACCCAGGCCTCGCGCCAGACTTTCGCCTGCACCGATGCCTGCCAGGTGCCGAGGATTTCGTGGGCGGTTCGGAGTTCAAAGCGAACGATGAAAGACGGCGTGACGCCGGTGTTGGGGAGTTCCAGCACCTTGAGCGCGAGCACTTCGTCCGGAACATTGCGGGGGGTCCACGGCCGGGTGAGCCGCAGTTCCAATTCGCCCTTGTCCTTGACGAAGTCCTGCTGCAGCACCGCGGTGAGCAGGGAAAGGAGATCGGCCTCGCCAAACGCCCGTTCGCGCCGCGTGATGCGGACGGTGGCGGCGCCGGTCCAGTTGGTACAGTTCAGGTCCGGGGCGGCGGCGCGCAGCAATGCGGCAAGTTGGGCGCGGTTCCAGACGACCGCCTGGCCAAACGGTGGCGCGTTGGTCAGTCGCACCTCTGGCAACGTGGCCTTGGAGGCGACGAGCTGGTGAAGGAAGATGCCTTCGCTGTCCACGCTCGCGGCCGGGGACAACTCCAAGTTGTCCATGAAAGAGGAAGAGCGGAGAGGGGAGAGGGGAGAGGGAAGGATTCCGTTCTCCGCTCTGCGCTCTACGCTCGCCCCACTCCCGTTGAAAGTTGAGGGTTCGTCGCCGGCAAGCAGGCATGGCACGAACCCTCCGCCCAGGCAGGCGAAAAGCAGGACAACGCCGAACCGCAAACCTCGAACCTTCCACGTCGCACACTCAAGGCGGTCCCATCCGCGGTCGTGTGGGGTCTTGAGGGTTGGAGGCTGGAGGGTGGAGGCGGTCATGACTTCACAAACGGTCAGTTGTTCCACCGTGCCGCCGCGAGCGCGGCGGCGCCGGGGAAAGGAGAGAACAGGGGCCCGCCGCCGGCAAGCAGGCGTTTTGGTGCGAACCCCCCGCCCACGCAGGCGGTAAATTGAATGTTGCGCAAGACCGCAGCGCCAACTTGGAACACCGAACGGGTCTCGGCGCCGCGGCTCCGACGGCAGGCGGTGTTGGGCGTGGCAGGTTGAAGGTGGGATGCGGTCATGGTTAACGGCGCAGGTTGTTGCTTTGCTGCATCATCTCGTCGGCAGCTTGGACCGCCTTCGAGTTCACTTCGTAAGCGCGCTGGGCCAGGATGAGGTTCACCATTTCCTCGACGACCTTGACGTTGGACATTTCGAGGCTGCCTTGGACCAGCGTGCCGTAGCCGCTCTCGCCGGGGTTGCCCTGTTCGGGCGAGCCGGACGCCTTGGTTTCGCGGTAGAGGTTGCGGCCCATGCTTTCGAGCCCGCCGGGGTTGTTGAAGCGCACGAGTTGGACCCGGAAGTTGGCCAGGGCGGTGCCGGTGGACCCGGTGTAAGTGACTTCCCCGTTGGCGGCAATGGTGATGTTCGTCGTGCCGGCGGGAACGGCCTGGAATCCGCCTTGCAGCGGCAGGCCGTCACTGGTGACGATGGAGCCGTCGGACTTCGTCTTGAGGGCGCCGTCGCGGGTGTAGGCGCGGGTGCCGTCGGGCATCTGGACTTCAAAGAAGCCATCGCCTTGAATGGCGACGTCGAGTTGGGCGCCGGTCTTGGTCAGGTCGCCGTTGGTGAAAATGCGGGACGTGGCCACGGGAGTGGAGCCGTTGCCAATCTGGATGCCGGTGGGGACTTCGTTGCCCGCACCCTGCTCGGCGCCCGGCGCGCGGGTGTTTTGGTATAGCAACTCCTGAAACTCGATCTTCGCCTTCTTGAACCCGGTGGTGTTGACGTTCGCGAGGTTGTTCGCGATGACGTCCAGGTTCAGTTGCTGGGATTGCATCCCGGCGGCGGCGGAGTAGAGGGCGCGAAGCATGGTGGTGCGGGGTGCGAAACGTCAGGGATCAATTGGGGCCGCCGAGTTCCGAAATCACCCGGCCCATCCGCTCGTCTTGGGAGTGGATGATCTTCTGGTTGGCTTCAAACATGCGCATCGAGGTCAGCAGGCTGGCCATCTCAATGGTGGGGGACATGTTCGAGCCTTCCAAGTAACCTTGGCGAACCTGGGTGGTGGTGGTGGGTTTCGGCTGAAGATTTGGGTCGCCGGGCAGGAACAATCCGCCGCCAACGCTGGTGAGCAGCTTGGGGTCGTTGAACTCCGCTAGGCGCAGCTTGCCCTTCAGGTCCTCGCCCTGGCTTACCTCGCCGGTGGCCGAGACGGTGATCGGATTCGGGTTGTTCAGGTCGAACTGGAACGGACCGGATTCTCCTTGAACCAAGTAACCTTGTTTGGTGACGAGCTGGCCTTGGGCATTGAGTTTGAATTCGCCGTCGCGGGTGTAGGCCGCTTCTCCGCCGGGCAGTTGCACTTCAAAGAAACCCGCACCTTCAAGTCCGAAATCGAGTTTGTTGCCTGTCGGTCGCAGCGCCCCTTGCTGGACGTTGACGCTGGTGATCGCCTCGGGCACCACCACCTGCGCGGCGGACATCCCTCCGAGCGGCAGCGTTCCCGCCGACAAAGCGCTGAAGGAGACATCCTGCTTGCGGAAACCCGGCACCGCGCCGGACGCCAGATTCTCGGTGATGACTTCCTGCCAACGCGCTTGCGCGTTCATCGCGGCGGCGGCTTGGTAGAGGCTCACATTCATTCGGGCGCTTGCTGAGCAGTGGATATGCCAGTGGCCGAAAGGCTTGTTTTGCGCGGATAACGCCCTCGCAAGCGCGCCCGCTGGCAAAACCTACCGGGAGGTTTTGCAGGATTTGCCGGCCTGAAACCCGAAGCGCGCGAGGACGAAACTCCAGGAATCCAAAGCATCCAGGGATTCGATCCAAGTAGCCCTTGGACTCTTCCAGTTCCCGTCAGAGCATCCAAGGTTCATGGAAAGGGCGTGGGTGGATTTCATCTGATCCGATCCGAGCTGGTGAAGGGTTGGCGGCTTTGGCCGCCGTCAAGCCTTCGCGCCACGCGATTCATAGACGCAGGCCAGTTCGAGGGTCTGGCCGCAGGTGCATTGAATGCGGATGGCGGAGACGAAGTCCCCTTCGCGCTCAACGGTCACGCGCGGCTCGCAGACTGCGGCGGCGGGACGGGGGGTGAAACCAGGAGCCGGGGTGCGGGATTCGCCCGCGATGACGAGCGGCTGAAAGGGGGGGTGTCCGGCTTCGGGCTTGAGCACGGTGACGCGCAAATCCGGCTGGCGTCCATCCGGCAAGGGCGTGGCCGTAAGCGGCACGAAGGGCTCGGTGTGGGGGTCTTTCATGAGCCGACGCCGTGATGGGCCGCCGTTTCCAGTTTGGAGCCGGGATCGGAAATTTTCAGCGTCACGGTCACGCGGCGATTGGACTCCGCCGCCGGCGGCTGATTGGGCATGGGTTGGGTGTCGGCAAAGCCGGCGACTTTGAACACCTGGCCCGGGTTGACTCCGCTCCCCACGAGCTTGCGCCGGGCGGCGTTGGCGCGGTCGGTGGAAAGCTCCCACTTGCCGTGCGCCTCGCGCCCGGAAAGGGGGCGGGCCTCGGTGTGACCTTCCAGTTCGATCTGGAAGGTCGAGTAACGCGAAATCTCCCAGGCCAGCGTCGAGAAGACCCAGCCGCCGTACGTGGTAAACACGTCCGAGTCCGGCTCGAAGATCGGCTTTTGCGAGCGGTCGAAGACATTGATCCGCAGCCCATCGCCCAACATTTCCAGCTCGACGCTGTGCTGGGCCTCCTCGCTCTGCTGCAACATTTTCGCCAGGTCCTCGGTGATCTTCTTAATCATGGACATCTCGACGGCGGAGATGGATTGGAAATCCCCTTTGGATTGGGAAGCGGTGGAGGCGATCTTGTTCTTGTCTTCGTTGGGGATAATGCCGACAGATTCTTTGGTCACTGCCGCGAATGGATTCCGGAAGGCCCGCTCCACGGAGTCCTTGATCTTGGTGTCTTGCGCCGTAAGCCAGAGGCAGAGGAACAGCGCCATCATTGCGGTCACGAAGTCCGCGTAGGCAACTTTCCAGGAACCGCCGTGATGCCCGTGTTTCTTGGCCATGGGGTCTATTTGCCCGCGGGTTTAAGCGCCTTGAACATCGCTTCCATCTCCTCCGCGCCGGGCCGGAGGTCCGAGGGCAGGCCGCGCCGTCCCAATTCGACGGCCGTAATCGGCGCCATGCCGCTGGCGAAGCCCGTGACGCACGCCGCAATGCACTTGGTAAAATCCAGTTCGGCCTCGCCAATGAATTCTAGATTGGTCGCCAGCGGGCCCAGGAAGCCGTAGGCCAGCAGGATGCCCAGGAAGGTCCCAACAAGCGCGGCGGCCACGTGTTCGCCGATGACCTCCACGGCTCCGGAAATCGAGGCCATCGTAATGACAATCCCCAATACTGCCGCCACAATGCCGAACCCGGGCATGGCATCCGAGGTCTTGGAAAGCACACTCACCGGAGCGTGATGCTCGGCTTCCATTCGCTCAATCTCGACGTCCAACAGCACGCGCAATTGATCGGGCTTGATCTTGCCGTCAATGATGGGCCGCAGGCTGCCACACAGGAACTCGACCGCGTGGGGATTGCTCGAGAAGCGGGGATACCGTTTGAAGATCGAGCTGTTCGACGGATCCAGCACGTGCTCTTCCAAAGCAATCATGCCGTTGCGCCGTCCGATCAAAAACAACTCGTAGAGCACCTTCAGCAGTTCGTCGTACGACGCACGGTTGTGCGGGGCACCCTTCAGACATACCAAGAGTCCTTTGACCATGTCTTTCAGCACCTTCTTGGGTGACATGATGATGAGCGCGCCCAACGCCCCGCCCCCGATGATGACCAATTCGTTGGGATGCCAAAGCGCGCCGATGTGGCCTCCCCCCATCACGAACCCGCCGATGACGCAGAGCACGACGACGACACTGCCGATGAGGATGATCATTTGGACGGAAGGGATGCGGCCATCTGCCCGACCATGCCGGCTTCGTAGCGTTGCAGGTATGCGCGGATGGCGAGAATGGCCTGGGCGTGGATCTGGCAGATGCGTGACTCGGTGACGCCGAACACCTCCGCAATCTCCCGCAGGTGCAGGTCCTCGCCGTAGTAAAGCGCGAGCACTTTGCGCTGCATCTCGGGCAACTGCTTCAACCGGCGCAAAATGATCTCCTTCAACTCACGGTGCGAAACCTCGTCCACGGGATCCTCCGCCTCCTGGTTGGTGACGATCTCGTAAAGGCTGCCCGCCTCGCTGCCTTCGGACGCGCAGGCGGCGTCCAAACAGACGAACGACGCCGGGCGCACTTCGTCGAGCAAATCGTGGTACGCGCCCAGCGGCAACTTCATGGCTTTAGCCATCTCCACATCCGTGGGGGTGCGTCCGAGCTTCTGTTCCAAGTCCAGGAGCGCCTGCTGGATCCGGCGGGCTTTTTCGTGGACGGTGCGCGGCACCCAGTCCATGCGGCGCAATTCGTCGAGCATCGCGCCCCGCACGCGCAGCCGGGCGTAGCTTTCAAACGAAGAACCGCAGGCGGGATCGTAATTGCGCAGGGCCTGCAGCAGCCCCACCAGCCCCGCGCTGTTCAAATCATCGGCGTCCACGTGGTCCGGGAGGGTCATGGCCAGACGGGCCACGGCGGAGCGCACCAGCGGGAGGTACTGCTCGACGAGGGCGTTCTCGGTGTGCGTGTCGGCCTGCTGATGGTAGCGTTGCCACAACTCCTGGGCGGTGGGTTTGGCTTCCACCATCGGGGCGGATGGCGGTTCGAGCGTGGCGCAGGCAGAGGGGCTCATAGTCTATTTTGCGGGTTTGGGGGTGGCGGCCATACGGGCCGCGGCGTTGCGCCGATGCTCCAAGGATTCGCGGAGTCCCCGCATCCAAACGCGCGTCCACCACCGGGTGAGCAGCGCGGCCACCAATGCCGCCGCGCCGGCACGCCACAGGGACTGTGGCCACGGACTTTGACTGGCGATTCCAAAACCCGTACCGATCAGAAACCCGACGATTGCACCTAGAATCATCAACGCTTTCATGCGATACACTCCCCGGCTTAGCAGATGATTTGCCACCCCGGGAAATGGAAGGAAAAGGCCGCGAAAACCGCGATTTACCGCCGAGCGGTGGTTGGAAAGAATTGCTCAGGCGAGGCCGTGCGAAACTCTCCGGGTATTTTTTGCCCTCCGCTCAAGTAGCGCACGCAGCAATTTGTGCCCAAGACCAGATTCCACAGCTTCACCCGGCGGCGTTCCTCGTCGAGATGCGTCAGGATTACGTCCTCCGGCTGCAATGGTGCGAACGCATGCCACTGTTCCAGCAGCACCGCCGATTCGTAAGCGGCATTCAATACGAGATGAACCCGGGGTGCGGGCAGCAACGCGATTTGTTTGCGCAGCGCCGTTAGACCGGCGGCGTCCTGCGGGTCGGCGCCCGGTAAATCCACAAACAACCATTCCGCCCGCCCCTCCGGCTCGGACCAAAACCGGTCCACCGGCACCCCGAGCATCTCGCAATGCAGGGTCAGGAATTCCGAGGTGTTGGCCGCGCCGGCATCGAGCCGACAGACGTGGGCGGTGCGCTCTTCCGTCAGCACCAGCTTGGTCAGCCACTTGCAGAGCACCGTGGTCTTGCCCGAACCCGGCGGGCCGACGAACACATGCGGACGGGGCGGGCGCGCGACCGCTTCCAACGCTGGCACGGCCTGCCAGACGGAAACCAAGGCCGCCGTCACTGCCGACCATTCCTCCTCCAAAGAAGCGGGCGCGTTCACCTTATGACGGGCGGCCAGCAAGACCTGCAACCGATCCGCAAGGGCCGGCAGGAGTCCCATGCTCTCCAACCAAGCCACGCTGCGCCAGCGGTCGGCGTATGCCTGGGGACTCGCGGTGAGCGAGAGGGGCACATCACGGACTTCCCGCCATGGGTTTGCGATGGATTCCGGGTCGGCAGCGGGAACGTCGGCCAAAACTTCCACCCAACGACGACCGGGCAGCAGCCGCGCCACGCCTTGGGCGGGGATCTGCCGGACGCTCAACACCACGGCCTCGGGGCCCAGCTCAGCCTGGATTTGCGCGAGCGCGGCAGCAGGAGTCTTGGCGATGAAGGTTTTCACACGTCGCGATAGCTGCGGCTGTCAAACCGCAGGCGAGGCTCTAAAAACGCGGCGCTGGAACCCTGCGTTTTCACCAACGCAGCTACGGGGCCTGGGGTTCCAAGTGCGGTATCACTGCGGCGTTCTGCACCTGCACCCGCGCCGGGACTTCGGCGTAGGACAACACCGCGAGGTCGGCGAAGGTGTTCTCGAAAAACCGCCGGAACGCGAGGCGCAACTGCGGCGCGCACAGCACCACCGGCTGTTGTCCCATGGCCAGCATCTGCTGGGCAAACTTCGAGAGCGTCTCCATCACATGCCGCGCCAGCCGGGGCTCGATCACCAACGCCACCTCGGTGGCGGACTGGCGCACGCCTTGGGCGAGTTGCTGTTCGAGGCGCGGGTCCATCGTGATGGCGCGCAGATGGCCGGCGTCGGTCTGGAACGGCTTGGCCAACTGCGATCCCAGCGCGCGGCGGGCGTATTCGGAGAGTTCGTCCGGGTTCTTCGTCAGCGGGGCGCAATCGCTGACCTTTTCCAGGATGCCAGCCAAGTTGCGGATGGAGATCCCCTCGGCCAGCAGGTTTTGCAGAACGCGCTGGACCTGGCCCACGCTCAACTGCGCCGGAATCAACTCGTTGACCACCGCCGGATGCGTCTGCTTCAGGTGGTCCAGCAAGGCCTGAACATCTTGGCGGGTCAGGATTTCGTGGGCGTGCCGGCGGATGGTTTCGGCCAGGTGCGTCACGAGAACGGAGGCGGCATCCACCACAGTATGCCCGGAGGCCTCGGCGGCTTTGCGCTCCACGTCGGTGACCCAAGTGGCGGGCAATTGAAAGACAGGTTCGACGGTGGGCACGCCTTTGAGCGTGGTCTTGCTGTTGGTGGCGTTCATCGCCAGCCAGTAGCCGGGCATGAGTTGCCCCATCGCGATGGGGTTGCCCTTGAGCAGGAAACGGTATTCGTTTGTGCTCAACTGGAGGTTGTCGCGCAAGCGAATGGGAGGAATCAACATCCCCATGTCCTGCGCGAAATTGCGCCGGACACCCGTGACGCGTTCCAGCAAGTCCCCGCCCTTGCGCGTGTCCGCCAGGCAAACCAGGCCGTAGCCGAGTTCGATCTGCAGCGTGTCCAACGTCAGCAGGTTCTCGATTTGATCGCCGGCCTTCGCTTCGGCGGGAGTCGTTGCGCCCGCCGCGCCTTTGGCTTCGGTGGGCTTGGCGGCCGTGCCTGCGGCTGCTCCCACTTTCGCGGGCGTGAAGTCCGGCATGCCGCCGTGCTTGTGCAGGGTGTAGGAAAGCAGCCCCGTGATGGCCGCCAGCGTGAGGAACGGCAGGGTGGGCAGGCCCGGGACAAGGGCCATCACGCCAAGCATTCCGCTCAGCAGGGTCAGCGCCCGCGGGTAGAAGAGCAGTTGCCGCCCGAGTTCCTCGCCGAGGTCATTCCGCGATGTGGCGCGGGTGATCAGCACGCCGGCGGCGGTCGAGGTGATCAGCGCCGGAATCTGCGAAACCAAGCCGTCGCCAATGGACAGGAGCGTGAACCGCTCCAGCGATTCGGCCATGGTCATGTTCTTCTGGAACACGCCCACGGCGAATCCGCCCACGATGTTGATGACCGTGATCAGGATTGCCGCAATCGCGTCGCCGCGCACGAACTTGCTCGCGCCATCCATCGCGCCGTAGAAATCCGCCTCCTCCTCGACGGCCTTGCGGCGGTCCCGCGCCTGTTCTTCGTTGATCAGGCCCGCGTTCAACTCGGCGTCAATGGCCATCTGCTTGCCCGGCATGGCGTCCAAGGTGAACCGCGCCGCGACTTCCGCGATGCGGCCCGCGCCCTTGGTGATGACGATGAAATTGATCAGCACCAAGATGAGGAATACGACCAGACCGACGACATAGTTCCCGCGAACCACGAAGTTGCCAAACGCCTCGATGATATGCCCGGCGTAGCCATCAAGCAGGATGAGCCGCGTGGAGGCGACGTTCAGCGCCAGCCGGTAGAGCGTGATGAAGAGCAGCAGGGTGGGGAACCCGGTAAAATCCGCCGGGGTCCGCAGGTAAAGAATGACCAGTAGGATGAGGAGCGAGAGCGCCACGCTCATCGTCAGCAACAGGTCGAGCAGGAAGGGCGCGACCGGCAGGATCAACAGCAGGATCGTGCCGAACAAGGCCACCACCAGCCACAAATCCCCGTGGCGAAGCAGCTTCCGCATTCTGTCGCTTAACATGCCCATGCGTCGTGTCCGTGCCTGATTCTGTGCTTTGTCGTATTGGGGCGTTTCGCGCGGACGACCTTTGCCGAGGCTCCGCGCACGCCGCGGTGAACTTAGCAGGAAGCTCGCCAAGGCCGTTGTGGCAGACCGTCAACCCCGCTCGCGCCCTTCCGCCACACGCAGGCGAGGAAGCCTGCGAGAGCGGGAGGTTCGTCATGCTGGCCTCGTTCGCCGTTCCTTTCTTTCTTTGCGTCAAGTTGGTCCGAGGAGCGCGAGACTTGCTCACCCGGACCGCAGCGGAAATCGACCGGCCCCAGACCTTGGCGTTCGCTTCGAGCGACGCACCGGCGGGTGAAGTTTTGTGA
>CAZJTM010000058.1:0-29230 GCA_964548925.1 uncultured Verrucomicrobiota bacterium
AACGAACCCCAGACACGCCAGGCTCGCGTTCACCCCAACTGGCTAACGATTCTGGATGAAAACGACCGTCTCCTGTTTCGATTGACGGATACAAACGGACCCAATGCCGGATTGTGTTTGCGCCGGGACGTAGATCGCGATGAAGACGCAGTTTTCGAAATGGTTACTCGACCATTTTCAACAAGAAACGTGTTTGTCGAACCGCAGGATCATCTCCGCCAGAATCTCTGGTTCAATTTTGGTTCCGCCGCAGTCCTGCGTGAAGCGACCAACAGCGGGTGGGAATTCTTCTCTGGATTTTGGGCGGTGGAAGGTATGGAGGCTTACTATCAGGCAAACAGAGCCGCCTTGTACTTCGCTTGGGAAACGCCGTTTTCACAATGGATCGTGCGCTCAGCCAGCCACCTACCTGGCGACCAAGTAATCTTCCAATTTGGCAGGGATCAAATTTGCGTCCTGGATGCTCCGACCCGGAGGATTGCGAGGATCGTTGAAGGCCGTGGGCCCGCGGTAGCTCTCAAGAGCGCGGAGGCGTCCGCTCGCTGAACACCAGCGCCCCCGTCGGGCACTGTTTCACGCATTCTTCGGCGATTGCCAGAAACGTCTGCCGCTCAGAGCAGATTGAGAATCGCGCCCTTTTCAACGCCTTTGACCTGTGCGACAGCACGGAGGATTGCGTTCAGCGTACCCGGGCGCAAGACGGGATGGCTGGGGACGGAAAGCCGGTGGCTGCGCGGCGTGTTGGTCTGGAGGATGACGTGCGAGCCTTCTTGGTTGATCTGGTTGTAACCGAAGTCACGACACAGGACCTTGATCAGATCCGCACCGCTGCAATCGCGGGGCAGCTTCATGCCGGAGCAAGCACCTCGTCACGGACAAGATGGAGGCGGATCGCCGTGGGCTTGGGCTGATCGAAGAAGAACGCGTTCACAGCCTCGCGAACATTCGCTCGCAATTCCGCCCAGGAATCAGCCTGAGTGAAAATGTCGTGCGAAAAACACTCGGCGACGAAGCCGCCGTCCGCTTCCTGAGTGACCGAAAAGACGAGTTCCATGCCAATACTATTGCCAACTCGGCCTTGTCGGTCAACCTGCGCTTTATGATGGCCGCGGCGCTGTTTTGACTTCAGCGAACACCAGTGCCCCCGTCGGGCACTGCCTCACGCATTCCTCGGCAACCTTTTGCAAGCCGTCCTCGATGGAGCGGTTGAAAGGCGTGGCCACGCGTACGTCGAAGCCGCGACCGATGAAGGTCAGGCCAAGTTCCTCCTGTGCCAGTTCCGTGAGCTTCACGCAAATCCCGCAGAGGATGCACTTGCCGGGCTCGAAGATGACGCCGCCGGGTTGCAGATGTTGCTCGAAAGGCCGCCGCTCGCTGCGAAATCGGTTCGCGTCCGCGCCATAGACCTGGGCGTAATGCTGGAGGACGCAGTTGCCGGAGGAGCGGCAATCGCAGTGCAGGCAACGCGAGCTTTCGTCCGCAGCCTCCTTGTGCGAGTGGCCCCGACAGGCGTCGCAGGGCGTCACTGCTCCGCCGGTGTTCGCACCGCGCAGTAACGCGCGCAGTTCGCCCGGCTCAATCCGGCCCATGATGCTGGAGAACGGTTTCTCGGGCCGGCGCACCGGCTGCCCGGAAAGAAAACGATGCACGCACTCCGCCGCCGCCCGCCCCTCGGCCATCGCGCGGATGAGTTGCTTCTGCAATCGCACGGCGCTGCCGGCGGCAAATACCTTGGGGGTGGAAGTCAGGCACGTATTCGGGTCGGCTTTGATGACCGCGCCTGCCAGAGCCACGCCGAGCTTTTCGCCCTCGCCCTGAACGACCTCCCCAACGGCGAGAAGCACTGCGTCGAACTGGTTTGAAAGTTCAGCCAGGGCTGTAATCTTGCCGAGTTCGATGCCGGGCTTGAATTCGACTTCCAACTGACCGAGCAATTTGACTTCGGCATCAAGTGATGCGGCGGGAAGGAGGTTCTCCGGAACGTCCCGCAACGTGCCACCCGGTTTGGCCCGGCGATCGAACACGGTGACGGTGTGACCGTTTCGTGTCAGGTAGTAAGCGGCGGCAAGTCCGGTCGGTCCGGCGCCGACAATGGCGACTCTCTTGCCCGTGGCTGGTTTGCGCGAAGGCAAATGTGGTTCCGGCTTTCGGAAATCCTCGTCAGTGACAAACTTCTCCATGTCGCGAATTGCCGCTGGATCGTCCCAGTGCCCGCGCCGGCAGCCTTGTTCGCAGGGATGATGGCAGAGTCGGCCCAGCACGGCCGGCAGCGGCAATGCGCCGCGCACGGTGGCAATGGCGTCGTCCAGCCGCCCAGCCTCGATGTGTCGCAGCATGACCGGAATGTTCAGCAAGAGGGGACAAAGCCGCTGGCAGGGTGACAGGCAATCGCCGACATGATCGCTGAAGAGGAGTTCCAAAGCCGTGCGCCGGGCCTCGTGGACTTCCTCGGTCTCACTCTCAACCGCCATGCCGGGCGCGACTTTTGTCCCGCACGAAGGCACGAGCTTGCCGCCAACCTTCACCAGGCAGACCTGACAAGTGTTGAGCGGGCCGCACTTCTCCAAATAGCAGAGCGTCGGGATGTCAATGCCCAGCTTGCGCGCGGCAGCGAGGACAGAGTCGCTTGGCTGAACTTCAACCGTGCGCCCGTCAATCGTGATGGAAAACCCGGCGTTCATTTGGCGACACGTGAATAAACGCAAAAGCGCAAAGGCGAAAAGGCGCTGAGTGTGAAGGGCCTTGCGCGCTCTTTGCCTCTTTGCGTCTCCGCGTCTTTGCGTTGAATGCCTGGCTGGGTCATTTCACCTCCACCGCCTCGTGCGGGCACACCGCCCGGCAGGTGTCACAGCGCGTGCAGAGCGCGTCGTCAATGACGTGCCGGGCGTAGGGCGTCATCGGGATCGCGTCCACCGGACAATGCTGGGCGCAGAGCGTGCAACCGGTGCAATCCGCGTTGATCGTGTAATGGATGAGCGCGGTGCATTTGCCTGCCGGACACCGCCCCGCCAGGTGCGCTTCGTATTCATCGCGAAAGTAACGCAACGTCGTGAGCACGGGATTTGGCGCGGTCTTGCCCAAGCCGCACAAGCTGCCCGCGCCGACCTGAACCGCGAGCCGCTCCAGTTCTTCGAGATTCGCTCGCGTCGCTTTGCCCGTGCAGAGGCGGTCGAGGATGTCGAGCATTCGCTTCGTGCCGATGCGGCAGAACGTGCATTTGCCACAGGACTGGTCCTGCGTGAACTGAAGGAAATACCGCGCGATGTCCACCATGCAACTCGTGTCGTCAAGCACCACCAAGCCGCCGCTGCCCATGATCGCGCCCACGTCGCGCAGGCTCTCGAAATCCACCGGCGTGTCGGCCAGCCGCGCCGGCACGCAACCGCCGCTCGGTCCGCCGATCTGCACGGCTTTGAATCGCCGGCCCTCCTGCACACCGCCGCCGATTTCCTCCACGATTTGCCGAATGGTCGTGCCCATCGGGATTTCGATCAACCCGCCGCGCCGGACCTTGCCCGCGAGGGCGAACACCTTCGTGCCTTTGCTCTTGGCCGTGCCGATCGCGGCGAACTTGTCCGCCCCGTTGCGCACGATCCACGGCACCATGGCGAGCGTCTCGACGTTGTTGATCAGCGTCGGCTTACTCCACAGACCTTCCTGTGCCGGAAATGGCGGGCGCAATGATGGCATACCGCGCTGGCCTTCGATGGATGCGATCAACGCCGTCTCCTCGCCGCACACGAACGCGCCGGCGCCTTCAAACACCGTGAACTTGAGCGGGTAATCCATGCTCAGGAGTTTCTCTCCGAGCCATCCGCGCTTTTCGAGTTGTTCAATCGCCGCCCGCACGCGCTTCACGGCCAGCGGGTATTCGTGCCGAATGTAGAACACGCCTTCATGCGCGCCGACGGCAACAGCAGCGATGGCCAGCCCTTCAATGACGCGGAACGGAAACGATTCCAGAATCATCCGGTCCATGAACGCACCCGGGTCGCCTTCGTCGCCGTTGCAGATGACGTATTTCGTGTCGCCCGGCTGCTGGCTGACGATCCGCCATTTCTGGCCGGTCGGGAAACCCGCCCCGCCGCGCCCACGCAGGCCGGACTGCTCGATGGCGGAGATGATTTGGTCTGGCGAGTGTGCTTCCGGCGTCCCGCCGGAAGATCCATTTAGCTCTGTCGGCGAGACGCCGACAGCACGTTGACTTGGAATGCACTTTGCCAGCGCCTCAAACCCGCCGTGGCTTAGGTACTCGTCCAGATCGAGCGGGTCGAGCTTGCCGAAATGCTCCGTGGCAATGTGAACCTGCCGGTCCAAAAACGCCTTCACCGCCAAATCGCGCTTCGTCATCGAGAAACGCATCACCTGCTCCTGCTGCGACGGCTCCTCCGTGAGCAAGCCGTCCAACACGCGAACCCAAAGCCGCGAGGCGCGCTGGACGAAACCGCGCGGTTTGAAATGCCGTTGCACCAGCGCGCGCGCTTGGTCCGGCGTAAGGTCCGAGTAAAACGTGCTCGCCTTGCCCGGCGTGGCGACCTCGATCATCGGCGTGCGATGGCACATGCCCACGCAGCCCACGCGCTTTACGGTCACAGCCGCGCCGCTGGCCGCCGCGTTGTCGCGCAAGGCGTGGAACAACTGGTCGCTGCCCTTGGCCATGCAGCACGAACCGAGTCCAACATGGATTTCCGCGTGTGGGCCACTGGCCGTGCGCGGATGCAATTCCTCGGTGGATTGTGCTTCCGCCGCGCTGGCCTCGTTCGCCAGGAACTCGCGCACCTTGTCCGCCGCATTCTCCGCCGTCACGTGGCCAAAGGTGGTTTCCCCGATCCGCACCACCGGCGCGAGCGTGCAACACCCGAGACACGCGACCTGCTCGATGGTGAACTGGCGGTCCGCGTCCGTGTCCTCGCCCGGCTTGAGCTTGAGGTGCCGCCGGAGGGCGTCTTCCACGCGGCCCGCACCCGCCACGTGACACGCCGTGCCGACGCACACGCGCACGAGGTGCTTGCCCACCGGCGCGTGGCGGAACATGTCGTAGAACGACGCCACGCCGGCGATGGCCGCGGGCGTGATCTCGGTCGTCTCGCACACACGGCGGAGCGCCTCTTCCGGCAGATAGCCGTATTGTTCCTGCAACGCCTGCAAGATCGGAATGAGCGCCTCGGGGCGGCGTCCGATCCGGGCCACGGCAGCATCGGCGTATGTCAGGTCAATGGGCATGTGATGAAATCCCGAGGCTCATTTCTTCTCCCCAAGGCAAAACAGACTTTTTGTTCCGCGGACAAACACCCGCTCGCCCACAAACGCCGGACTGGCGTGGACCGGTTCGCCAAGATGCCCGCGCGCCAGTTCCTTCTGCTCGCGCGCTGCCGCCAATACGATGGAATTGCCCTTGAGGCTAATCAAATACAGCCTGTCGCCGACCAGCGTAGGTGAGGCGTTGAACTCGGCGTTCAGGTCGGCGTCCCAAACCTTCTTTCCCGTCTTCACGTCCACGCATCCAAACAGCCCGCTCGTGGTCACGCTGAACAGCAACTCGTCGTTGGCGACCGGGCTCGTGATGTCCGGCACGTAATCCTCAAATATCCACGCGATGTGCGTCTGGGTCACGTCGCCCTGGCCGTCCAGCCGGACCGCAGCGAGGTGCTTGTGCGGCGCCGCGATGATGACCATGCCGGCGGCGATCAGCGGCGAGGGCGCGACGTCCGAGCCGAGGCAATCCGCCCGCCAGAGCTCCGTGCCGCTGGCCGCGGCGTAACCCATGAGCCACGGTTCGCCCAACGCGATGATCTGCGTGCGGTTCGTCTGCTCCACCACGATGGGCGTGGCCCACGATGCGCCCACCGGCCGGCGTTGTTGCCACAGCTCGCGGCCCGTGGCGGTGTCGAAGGCGTAGAGCCGCGACTTGCCGGCCTCGGCATCCGCCTGGTCAAATTGCACGATCAACCGGTCCTGCCAGAGCAGCAGCGACGTGCTATGGCCATACATGTTCTCCGGCACACCGAGGTACTTTGTCCAAACAACATTACCGGCGAAGTCGAACGCCACCACCTCTCCGCTCGCAAAGCTGGCGAACACGCGCGTGCCGTCGGTGGCGGGTGTGCAGGCGGCGAAACCGGTTTCTTCCGGCACTTCCAGTTCTTTCGCAAAACCCGCGGGCGGCGGCGGAACGGGCCGTTGCCAAACGAGCGATCCGATGGCGGCATCAAAGCACATCACCTCGCGCGCCTTGGCGTCGCCACCGGTGAGGAAGACGCGATTGCCCCAGACGACCGGCGAGCTGTGGCCGTGCGCAGGCACGGGCGACTTCCAGACCACGCCTTCCCCGTTCGTCACGTTCCAAGTGAGCGGGGCGTTCGTCGTCGTGGCGATGCCAATCCCCAGCGGGCCGCGAAACTGATGCCAGTTGGTCATCCGGCCGGCGAGGAAGTTCGCCACGTCCGGTCGCGCCGCCGCCGCGCCTCCGGCCAGCAGTTTTTTCAGGTCGGCTTGGGTCGCCGGCAAGGGTGACTTTCCTGTGGCTCCCAGCACGAGCAACAAGGCCATCAGCGTCGCTCCGGAACCAGCGATGGCCCAGCGACCGATTCGCCGCGCGCGAGCCTGCTGAGCTTCCGCGTCAATGGACGGTTTCGGCAGGTGAGGGCCTTCGACTGCGACGCGGACCCGCCGGGCGGCCAACACAAAGACGGCCGAGCCGGCAATCAGCAGCCACGCGCCGAGCAGATTGATTTGGAGATGGCGGAAATAAGTGCGTCGCGCCTGCAGGTCCAAGTCGCGGATGCGTTGCTTGAGCGCCTCGTCCGTGGGCGTCGCGTGCAACTTCTCCTTTGCCTGCGCCAGTTCCACCGACTTTACCGGATCATCGGTCGGCACGAGGAAATGGTTGACCAGCAGAACCAGCCCCACTACGGCACTGAACAACCCGGCCACGACCGCCCCGCTGCGGGCGAAGTCGAGCCATCGCACGGCACGCGGTGCAGCGGGTGAGGCATTTTGTGGGCCGGGCATCATCGTAGGTTCGAGCACACCCAGACTCGCCAGTCAGCGTGAATCTTCGCGAAGCGTCTGGAGTGCGTGCGGTTGACCGCCGCTCTTGTGTTTTCGCCGCGGAAAGAAAGCGGCGGTAAACCGCACGCACTCCAAACGCTCGCGCGAGGTGCTGGAGTCGAAGGCGCGGATGAAACCTTTCGGGCCGTTGGTGGTTTGCGCCGCGCCGTGCGTAAATGGAGCAGACTCACGTCCGCTGCTACGAGAGCAGGGTCGGTCAGCTTGGTTGATGAAGAAACCAGCGCTCTCATTTGGCGGCAATGGTTGTTGAGGAGCCGGTCGTCGGAACCTCTGGCGGCGTAATGCCAAGGCGGATCAACTCCTGCGGGCAGGAGCGGAAACAGCGGGCGCAGGCCACACAGTCGCCCGCATCCGGCTCCCAATCCGTGCGTTTGGTCCAGAACGAGAAGCCGAGCAACCTACCGCCCACGATGAGACCAATCCACGCGCCGAGAATCCAGCCCCCGATGGTGAGTTTGTGACGCGTGGCTACGGCAGCCGGCAGAAGCTCCGTCTCGGTTCGCTGCGCGCGCAGTAAAGCCTGTTGCTCCGGCTTGGTGAGCGTGGCGGGAGCGTTGCCCGCCTTGGCCTCAAGGTGGCGCTCGGCGAGGCTGACGTTGCGGTCTAGGTCCGCGAACGCGACGGCGAATTCTGACCCGGCCCAGCCGAGCACGACCATCGCCACGGGCAACGCGACCAGAAGGATGGCAAAACGCCTGCGCTCCCGCGCCACATCAGCGGGGCCGGGTTTTTCAGCACTCGGTTCACGAATCGCGCCGAACGGACAGGACTTCTCGCACAATTTGCATTGCGTGCAGAGGTCGGGCGTGATGCGCACCCGCCAGCGCGAGACTTTCGAGGCCAGCTTCAGCAGTGCGCCGTAGGGACAGGCGAATCGGCAATACGGCCGGCCCACAAACATGCCGAGGACCAGAAACGCCGCGCCGGCCAGCAAGATCGTGAGCCCGCCGCTGAGCCGGAAGATCGGCACGAACGGATCCCAGCGGCAGATGATGAAGGTGCTGCCCGTGGCGGCGAACAGCAGGCCCGCACCAAGAAAGGCGTACGGCAACACGCCCAGCGATTGCTCCAGCCAACGCGGCACAGTGACCGGTTTCACGACGACCAGGTCCTGCAG
Source organism: uncultured Verrucomicrobiota bacterium (assembly GCA_964548925.1). Lineage (GTDB taxonomy): Bacteria > Verrucomicrobiota > Verrucomicrobiia > Limisphaerales > MWDV01 > MWDV01. The sequence continues at coordinate 8,189 of CAZJTM010000058.1, forward strand.
CGCGCCATGCGGGCAGACTCCAGCGCAGAAGCTGCGCCCGAAGAACAACGCCGTGAGCAGCGGCAGGAAGAAAAACGCCAGCACCACCAGCGGCACGGCGTAATCCGGGCTGAACAGCGCCATCGCCACGTTCTGCGGCGCGCCGATGGCGCACACGCAACCCTTGCGGTAAAAGCCGAAATAGATCAGCGAGAAGATCGAAAGGCCGATCATCGCCTTGCGCGAGCGCAGGCGCAGCGCGAACCACGAGGCCAGCCCGAGCGTGACCACGAGCACGGCGACATCCAGGCCTTGCAGCCAAAGCCCCCGCGCTGGCGGGGTGGTCGTGCCGGGCAACTGATGGCCGGATTGAAAATCGGGTGGCGGGAAGCGCTGTTCGCCGAAGGCGGATTGAACAACGAAGACGCAAAGTAGCAAAGCGGCAAGAGAGGAAATCCGAAATCCGAAATCCGAAATCCGAAGCAATTCCGAAGCTCGAAATCCGAAGGGCCGTGGTCCGGCGTGGCGGGCTTTGACAAGAACAACGCCCAGTGGACCGCAGAGACGCGAAAGACGCAGAGAGGACAAGAGGCTGGTTCTTCTCCGCGTGCATCGCGTCTCTGCGGTTGAAGCGCTTCGGCATGCGGTCTTCTGGCTTCGTTCGGCGCTGACTGAGTGGAGTGCCGCAGGCGTGCTTTCAGGTTCAACTCTCGGTCTCCGCGTGGCGTTCGGAGTTGTCGAGGTTGCTGCGGCTGGGACAGCCGCGCTCCGGTCGCGTTTTGGTATTCGAGATTCGGGCTTCGGATTTGCTTCGGATTTCGGATTTCGGATTTCGGAATTCCGCTCCTCGTCCTCCTTCCGCCCAACGTTGACCATCACGTCCCTCATGCTCAATGCGTCTGTTTCAGCAGATACGGCTGGCGGGCGGGGACGCGGCGGAAGGCGTCCGCCGGGCAGACGCGGGCGATGGAGCACTCGTTGCAGTTCACGCAGCGGTCGTGGCGCACCTGGAGATAGAGCGAGCCGTTGCCGAACCTGTTGCAGCCGTCCACGCACTTCGCGCAGCCGATGCAGAGCTTCTCGTCAATCGTGTATTCGTAATAGGGGTCTTCGACGTACTTGCGCCGGATCGCGTCGGTGGGGCACAGGACGTTTTCCGCACCCGTGTTCAGGTCAATCGGGTCAGGCTCGAAGTAGCCGGTGCAAAGCTGGCAGTAGCCGCACATGGCGAACGTGTGGACGCACTTCACGGCGGATTGCTCCAACACGCACGACGTGGCGCACAGGCCGCAGCGGGTGCATTTCTGCGGGTCGAGCTGCCAAACCGTGCCCTCGGCGCGACTCCGCCACGCGGCAACGCCCGCCAAGCCGCTCAAGCCCGCCAACGTGGCGACGCGCACGCCGTCGCGGAGGAACTGGCGGCGGTTAACGGGCGGATTGGATTGTTTCTTGTCAATCATGCCGAGCCTCCACGCGACCTGCGGAGTTTGACGCGACGCAACCATTGTCCCGGATCGGGTGGGTTGTTTTCTCCGACAGTGCCATGGCGAGTTCGCTGGCCAAGAACTCCGGATTGGAGTGCCTCGGGCTGTTCATCACGAAACACCGCATCCAGATCCTTCTACCGGAACGATGCTGCAGCCCAACCCTCCAGTCGTCATCGTCTTCAGTCTTGATGTGTTGAACGACCACAGCCTCAAACTCGCTCACCGGAATGAGGCGATGGGACAGAAGCTTCAGCCCAAACAAGCGCCCCTCCTCACGCACCAGCTTGCCGTCTGCTTCGACAAAAGCCTTCCAGGAAATTGTGGCGACCACCGCAACCGCAGCAACGATTGCCGCCGCGATCCAGTACCACGCAAAGCCGAAGTTGGCCAACAGAACCACGGCCAGAATCCCGATAACCAAGGCGGGGACCGCCAGGCGGGAATCAGGATACGCATCGCTGACAAACGCGACTTGTCCTCTGTTGTGAGCTTTCTCAGAACTCCCTTTCATGGTTACAACTCAACTCGGGTTCATGCCTTCGCCTTCATCAGCCGCACGTCGCCAGTCACGAAATCGAGGATGCAGATGCGGCCCTGTGAATCCACAACGGCATCCAATCCGCCGGCGGTGCAATCGGTCGGACCGCAGGCCTTGCCATTCTCGGCGAATGTCTCCACGCCCGCCACCACGGATTCAAACTCGCCAGTCGCGCTGTAGATCTTCACGCGCGGCAGCCCTTTCTCGCACGTGACGAAGCGGCCGTCCGGCAGCAGCGCGAGGTTGATCGGATTGCAGCAGCCGCAGAAACCCTGGATCGCCGCCGTCGGTTTGCCCCACGCGCCCTCGAAATCGCCATCGAACGTGTAAGTCTCCACGCGATGGCGGCCGGGGTTATTGATTCGCAGCAAACCGTCACGCGCGATTTCAACGTCGAGGAACGGGCTGGGGATGACGAAGCCCGGGATGTTCCGGACGTTGTCCCGTTCGCCGAGGCGGCGGATGAGTTTGCCCGACTTGTCGTAGCGGAGCAGCACGCGCCCACCGGCATCGGCGACGAACACGTCCTTCTCCGTCAGCGCAATGCCCGTAAGCCAGGCCTTCTTGCCCGGCGACTCCCATGTGGCCTTGCGCTGGCCTTTGGCGTCGAAGACTTCGACGCGGTCCCGAAGGCCGACAAATATCTCGCCACTCTTCTCGACCGCCACGCAGCACGCCGGACCGCTCAACGCAATCTCCAATCCGCGCTGGCCCGTCGGGCTCATCGCGGTGACGTAATTGCCGGCGCAGATGTAGAGCGTGTCGTCCGGGCCGATGCCGAAGCGCTTGGGCTCGGGGCGCGGGCTTTTCCATCGGGCGACTTCCTCATGCGAGATCAGCTTTGGATCGGTCTTCTGGTAACGGCTGAGGTCGTGGGCGAAGGGCTCGGGCTTGGTTTGTGCGCCAGCCTGATGTCGCTGCGCGGCAATTGTACCGAGGATGGCCAGCGTGCTCGCGCTGCTCCCGAAGAACTCGCGCCGGCTGGAAAGCTGAAACTCGCGCTTCATAGCCACTCCTCGTAGCGGCTTCTCGGCAGAGAGCCGCCATTGTCTCTTGGCGAAAGGAAGTTTGCGGCGCTCTGCCGAGTCGCCGCTACGGACTTGGCAGACAACGCCTGTGGCAGCCCGCAGCCCGGAAACGCGGTGCAGCCGCGGCAGACGCCTTCATTGATGCAGGTCTGGTCGGGCAATCGGGTGATCGAGCGACGGCCCAGAATGGCAGCGGCGACGGCCAGCACACCGAGCACGACGTAGCGTACGCCGCTGCGAAAGAACTCGCGCCGGCTTTCCGGAGCCGCTGCTTGCAGTTTGTTGTTCGCGCCACACATAGGCAATTCAGTCGCAGTCCGACACGCCCCGGCCACCCCCGTTTTCGGCTTTGCTTGCTTGGCCAAAGCGTACTTCCGGATCAGCCGCCCGCTTGCTTTGTCTTGCCAAAGCCTGCCCGTATTTTGCAGGTGCCAGCAAAAGCCGACGCCGGCGCTGCCACGCGCTGAGATCAGACCCGTTACTTGGCGCTGACATCGAGGCAGACCAGCTTCGTCAAGTCGCGCGCCAGCAGGCGTCCGCCGACGAGCGCCATCGGTCCCCAGGCGTCGTGACCCTTGATCACCTGCATCGAGCCGAGTTCCTTGTAGCCGGCGGTCGAGGCTTCGACAAGCGTCACCTTGCCAGAATCGTCCATGACGAAGATTACGTCGCCGGCGAGCAGCCACGGGCCGAGGCCGAAGTTCGTCTTTGCGCCACTGCTCCAGACGACTTTGCCGTCGAGGCCGAGGCACACGAACTCGCCGTCCGCGCGCGTGCCGAAGAGATGGCCGTTGTGGAGAATCGGCGTGTGCTGCGTGGCGCCGAAGACCTCTGCGGTGGTGCGGAACACAGTCTTGGCCGACACCTTGCCGTCCTGTTCAGTGAGTTGGAGCATGAGGGCGCCGGCGTTGTACCCGCCGGTGAAGAATACACGCCCGTCATCGAACGTTACCGGTGACGGCACAGTGGCGATGCTGATCTTCCACTCGGTGGAGTCCCAAAGCAGCGCGCCGTCCGTGGCGGAAACCGCGGCCACGCCACCACTGCCGCAGTAAATGTATAGGCGACGGCTCCCGAGCTGCATGGGCATCACGGAGGAGTGCGTCATCTTCCAGCCGCGCGGGTTGGGCGTTTGCCAAATGACGTTTCCGGTCTGGAGTTCCACCGCCATGAGCAGGTTGGATTTGCCCGCCGGCGCGAGAATGACACGATCGCCTTCGATCAGCGGACATTGACCCGCGTACCATGCCGGAACGGTCGTGCCGAATTGGCGGACCAAGTCGAGCGACCACCTGAGTTCGCCAGTCGTCGCGTCGGCGCAAAGCACGTGACATTTCGGGCCGATGGCGACGACGAGATTGCTGGCGAGCGCGGGCACGGTGCGCGACATGCCGTGGTTGCGCTTGGTGGCGATCGGGTAGCTGAAGCGCCAGATTTCTCTGCCGTCCGCCAGCGACAGGCAGCGCAACGCGTCATGCTGCTTCTCGCGGTCGTAATCCATGAGGTAAACACGGCCCTGCGAAACCGCCGGCCCGGCATAGCCTTCGCCGACGTCCACCGCCCAGAGCTGGCGCGGCGGCGTGGCGGTCCAGTTGCGATTCAAAGCGATCTTCTCGTGGCTGATTCCATCGCGTTTTGGTCCGCGGAATTGCGGCCATTCGCCGGGCAGGTCGGCGGGCTTACCATTTCCGCGAACCAGTTCGCCCTTCTGGACGGGGTTGTTCGTCGAGCCGCCAGTGGCATCGGGTGCGTGATCGCGCCCTGGCACGCGCGACTCCAGCCCCAGCGGATCGCGCGGCCAAAGCCAGAACGCGAGCACGGCCAGCGCCAGCAGCCCGAGGGCGGCGGAGGCGAGTGTAGCGGGCGTTCGGCTATTCATGCAGGAGTCCGGGTAGCGTCATGCGCCCCAAAGTTGCGGTTTCAGTTCCTTGAGCGCGTTCAGCATGAATTGAATCGCCACGGCAGCGAGCAGCAACCCCATGATTCGCGAGAGGATCTTCATGGCAATTGGGCTGAGAAATCGTGTGCTGTGCGAGGCAAAACGCAGGATCAGGTAGCTGACCAACATCACCGCGCAAATGACGATGTAGAGCGCAATGTGTTGGGCAATGCCGCGGGCCTGGTTTTGCAGCAGGATGCCCGTGGAAATCGCGCCCGGCCCGGCCAACAGCGGAATGGCCAGCGGCGTGATCGAGATGTCGGTCTTGCCGGCGCCGGCGAGCGTCTCCTCGTCGGTCTCCTGCACGCGGGACCGTTGCGCGCGCAACATGTCGAGCGCGACCGCCAGCAACACGATGCTGGCGGCAATTTGAAATGCCGGCATCGTGATGCCAAGGAAGCGGAAGATGTACTTGCCGGCGATGGCAAAGGTGAGCAACACGATGGTGGCCACCACACAGGCGAGCCGGGCCATCCGTGCGCGTTGGACCGAGGTGTCTGTCGGTGTCATCGCCAGAAATGCCGGGGCTGTAGCCACCGGGTCCACGATGACGAACAGCGACCCGAAGGCGAGCAACGCAAACTGGATGAGCTCGTTCCAGTTCATGTGCAACACGGCGCGAGGATGGCGTCCTGCATGCCGTGGATGATCTTCTTGTCCGCCGGACAAATCGTGGCCAACACGCCGCCGAGGCTGGCCCGCGCCGCCTCACGTTCACCGGCGACGAAGTAATACGGGCAGAGCCGCGCGCGACCTTTCATCGCCACGACTTCGTTCCGGTCAAAATCAAACCATTGCGCGTCCACGAGGGCGGGCTTGTGATACCGCTGAAGGACGAATGGGGAAAGCGCAAAATCCGCGAGCGCGCGGTCCACGGCGGCGGCCCAATCGGCCTGCGAAAGGTCGCTGCCCAGGAAAACGCCGCGCGCACCCCACGCATGCGGCGAGAAACCGGAGACTTTCAAAATCAGGTCGCGCTCCTTTTGCGACAGCGCCTTGAGCTGCCGCCAGTCCGTGAGGCCGAGTTCGGGAATCGCGGCGTGCGGGGGCAAAGGCGAAGGGTCCACGACCCATGTATAGGGAACGGCGCGAAGCAGACGATGGAAGAAACCCTCGCCGAGTTCCTGCCGCCAGAAATCGCGCAGGTTCCTATTCCACAGGAGAGCGAAGAGCATCTTCTCCTCGAAGACTGGTTTGGGGGGAGGCGTCAGGCGGAGCTTGCCGGCGGCGGCCAGATCGAGAATGCGGGCGGAGTTCGGGACGTTGGCGAGATCAAACAACTCGAAGAAGCGATAGACGGCATAGCCGTCGGCGAAGTCGTTGAACTGTGAATCCTGAACCGTGAATCGAGGGCCGAGTTGGGTCGCGAGCCAGTCCATCTCAGGTCGGTACGTGGCGGCTTCCTCAGAGACGATGATGCGGATGCGCGGGGCATCGCCAAAGATGTTAGCGAATCCTCCGATCATCCCGCGTTCGCCGCCGATCAACGTGCTGCCGGCATCCTGCCGACAGTTCTCACTCTGATTTGTGATCTTCCGGCAGGATGCCGGAAGCACGCTGTAGGTTTGATTCAGCCACGCCGTCAGCCCGATGCCGCCGGGCACGCTGTCGAGCTCCGTGATGCGGAAGCCATCCTCCGTGAGGAGAATGTCCGGTCGGATGACGCGCGGCACGTCGTGCTTGAACGCCGGCGAGCGCTGGAGTTCGAGGAGTTCACGCGGCTTGCCCCGGTCCAGCCACTCCGCCACCCACGCCGGTTGCTTGCCCTCGACACTCTTGCGATAGAGCAGATTGATCGCGCGATAGAACTGGAGCAGGATGCGGCCAAGCGCATCCAATTCCTTAGCCAAAGCTACGCCCAGCGGAAACGGTGATGGCGATATGCGCCAAGTCTGCTCAGCGAACAGGCCGCCGGGTGGGAGTTGTGAACGAACAAACAGCGATGATGCTCTCGCGTCTCCCGTTTTCTTTGAATGTGAGTCGAGATGCACGTTAAGTTGCTCAGGTCAGGGAGCGGACGCCTTCTTGGCGAGGTAATACACGCAGACGCCGCACTGGCCAACCACCACTAACATTGAAAGAATGTTGCCAGACAAGCACAGGGTTTTCCGACCTTTCGGCAGGGCTTTGGTTTCCTCGTATTCCACGGCGAGGAACCAAACCGCACTCACGAGATTCACAAACCCGCCCAAGATGAACGCACCAAAGCCAAACATCATCCACCCCCAACCATCCATGCATCCTTTGTAGTAGAGGGCTTGTCGGATCGTCGCTGCGCCGATGGGCACAACGACCAAGGCAGAGGTAATCCATCCACGCCAAAGCCGAATGACGCCGAGATTTCGCATAGCACGCTCAGTTCCTCACCTGTCCGCTGCCCAATCCGACCCACTTGTAGCTGGTCAATTCCTCCAGCCCCATCGGGCCGCGGGCGCCGATCTTGTCGGTACTGATGCCGATCTCCGCGCCCATGCCAAACTCCCCCCCGTCGGTGAAGCGCGTGCTGGCGTTCCAATACACTGCCGCGCTGTCCACCTCGGCCAGGAACTGCCTCGCCGCCGCCTCGTTCCGCGTGACGATGGCGTCCGAGTGCGCCGAGCCGTAGCGGTTGATGTGATCAATAGCTTCTCGTACACCGTCCACAATGCGCACGTTCAAGATGTAGTCGTTGTATTCGGTGAACCAGTCCTGCTCCGTCGCTTCGCGAATTTCAGATTTGAGATTTGAGGTTTCCGAATGAAGCAACGCGTACGACGCGACGTCGCAGCGGAGTTGGACCTTCTTCTCGTCAAGTTGGCGGACGAACATTGGCAAGAAAGCCGGAGCGATCTTGCGGTCCACGAGCAACGTTTCCATCGCATTGCACACGGCAGGGCGCTGGCACTTGGCGTTGAAAGCAATCTCTTCGGCCATCTTCAGATCGGCGTCGGCTTCCACGAAGACGTGGCAAACGCCCTTGTAATGCTTGATGACCGGCACCTTGCTGCACTCGGCCACGGCGCGGATGAGGCCCTCACCGCCGCGGGGCATGCAAAGGTCCACGTATTGGGTCAGCGACAGCAGCGCGGGAATCGCCTCACGCTCGGTTGTGGGCACGACCTGGATGGCGTGCAGCGGAAAGCGGTCGCCCAGCGCGGCGCGCCCGGCGGCCACCATCGTTTCGGCGATCAGCTTGTTCGAGTTCAACGCCTCCTTGCCCCCGCGGAGAATCGTGGCGTTGCCGGACTTAAAGCAAAGACTCGCGGCGTCGGCAGTCACGTTCGGGCGCGACTCGTAGATGATGACGACGACGCCGATGGGCACGCTGATCTTTTGGAGGCGTAACCCGTTCGGGCGCGTGCGGTCGTCCAGGACCTTACCCACGGGGTCCGGCAGCGCCGCCACTTCGCGCAGGCCCTTGGCCATGCTGGTGATACGTTTGTCGTCCAGCTTGAGCCGATCGAGCATCGCGGGAGAAAGACCGAGGGTGGCGCCGACTTCCAGGTCGAGCGCGTTGGCGGTCTTGAGGGCGGCGGCTTCGTGTTCCAGCGCGTCCGCCATCGCGACGAGGCCGGTGTTCTTCTCGGCGGTGGTGAGCTTGGCCAGTTCTCGTGACGCGACTTTGGCCTGTTTCGCCAATTGCGTCATTTGCTCGGTTAGAATCATGGCGGGAGAGTAGATCAAACCGCGCGGGCGCGGAACTCGAAACGCACTGCCACGGCAGCGGCGCTGATCACGAAGAACCCGCGACGCCTCATGAGGGCCGAGGACTGGCTGTTCTTTACACAGCGTCCGAAACAACGCTGCATGGGGGCACGCGGCCTACAGCGTTTTCGGCCGGGTTCCTCAACCCGGCGGGGCAGACATCTACTTCGCCGTGTATAGCCAGGGAGGGCCTCAAACCCAGACGCGAATTTCACGAGTTGACACAAAGGGAAGGCGTTTCGTTTCAGTTTGAGGAATTCGTGTTTCGACTGACAGCGGCGAGAATTTGGCCGGTTCATGACGCGCTCTGGGATTCGAGGACTCCAGAAGGTTCTAAACGTCAATGTAGGGCGGGGGCTTGGGCGGGGGATGGTGGGTGGACTGTGAGGGTGGTTGCGTCGTGTCGCGCGGCCCCATCTTTCGGAGAGCGATCACCGCCATGACACAGCCGGTCCACGTGGGCAGCAGGTCCACAATCGGCAGCAGTTCGACGGCAAAGGTGGGCAGCAGGAGCGGATGAAATCCCACCAGCCGGACCATGAGAATCATCACGGCCACGTCCACGATCTCGTCGAGAAACGTCCAGCCGAGCGGGCCGAGCGCAAGCTGCAAGGCATCGGCGAGGAGCGCCGCTCCCAGCGCCACCACGACCCGCCCGCGCGTGAGGCGCGGCGTGGGAAACCACTGGCTGAACTGGTCCAATAACTTCATGCCGGCAATGCCGTAGTCTGGCCCAAACCCGACGGGAACGCGAACGGAATCCCGCGCCCCCTCCGGCTGTGGCCGTTTACGGCATCCGTCGCAGCGCAAAGGCGGAAAGCACCGGCGGCGCCGCGCTGCGCACGATGCGCAGGCGGACTTTCGGAGTCGTGACCAGCGCAAGGCGCATGAGCCGGCGGTTGCCGATGCTCGTGGCCGTGGCGGCTTCCACCCATTGCCCCTCGCGCCAAACGTCCACCGCCACGGCTTCGATGCGTTGCCCCAGCGGCAGATACTCGCGAAGGTCCACGACATCAAAGGTGACTGGCGGCTCGAAGTTCCAGGTCAGTTCGGGCGAGGTCGTCCGTTCGTCGGCCACCCAATACGTGCTGGGGTCTTCGTCGAGCAGGGGCTTGGGATCGGAGGGCTTGGCCTCGGTCGTGGTGCCGCCGATTTCCAACCGCCCACCCCGGGCCAGGTTCGCCTTGAAGAGTTGCTCCCAGAGTTGGCGGAACTCCAGCAACGAACGCGCGTCGTTTTCGTGAATCCGACCCCGACGATCCGGCGGCAGGTTCAGCAGGAAGGACGCACCCCGCCCGACGGAGGCGAAATAGAGGTCGAGCAATTGCCGGGGCGTCTTGACCTTCGCATCTTCGCTGGCGTGGTAGAACCAGCCCGGGCGAATGGAGACATCGCACTCGGCCGGCAGCCAGTGGGTGCCGGGCCGGTCGCCGCGGTTCAGTCGCTTTTCGTCCGCCTCGCCGGGGGCGAAGTCTGCCCCGTTCAAGGTCGCCCAGCAAGTTTCCCCCGCATGCCCCTGTTCGTTGCCAACCCAGCGAACGTCCGGTCCGCCGTCGCTGAACATGCACGCCAGCGGTTGCAGTTCGCGCACCAGTTGCCAGGTCGTGGGCCAGTCGTAGTAGGTCCGCCGGTCAATCGTGCGCTTCTCCCGCGCGCCGCCGTAATAGCCATCTCCGCCGTTCGCGCCATCGAACCAGACCTCGAAGATCAGCCCGTAGTTCGTCAGCAACTCGCGGAGTTGGTTCCGGTAATACGTGATGTACTCTGGGCGACCGTAGTCCTTGTAGTTGCGATCCCAAGGCGACAGATAGACGCCGAACTTCAGCCCCTGCCTCCGGCAGGCGTCGGAAATCTCTCGCACCACATCCCCCTGGCCATTTCTCCATGGCGAGTGCTTGACCGAGTGCTCGGTGAACTGGCTGGGCCAGAGGCAAAACCCATCGTGATGCTTGGCGGTCAGGATGAGCCCTTTCATCCCGCCCGCCTTGGCCGCGCCAACGATTTGGTCGGCATCAAAGTCGGTGGGGTTGAAAACGGTGGGAGACTCGTCGCCGTAACCCCATTCCTTGTCGGTGAACGTGTTGACGGTGAAGTGCAGAAAGCCGTAGAACTCCAACGCGTGCCACTGAAGTTGACGCTCGCTGGGCAACGGCGGATAAGCCGGCAGCGCATCATTCGCCAGAGGGCGAAAGGCGACGCCCAGCAGCGTCACGAGGGGCAGAGCGGATTTGGCGCGGCGACGGATTCCCGCACGGGAGGAGACAGGGGAAGGTCGGTTCATCATGGCCATTGAGTAAGGGCTGTCTGCCGGGATTGTCAAGCCAGGCGACGGCAGCGCGGACGGTTCAAGGGGCGAGGGGCGAATTCTTCGGAAAAAAAGATTGAACAAAATCCGAGACGCTTGTCTAAGATCGCGTAGCGTCTTCAAACGCCATCAGAAGCTCTTGGGACGCAAAGACCGAAAACGCTGTTTACACGCGGCTGGAAACTGGGTATTGGAAACGCCCGTTTCACGCTGTGTGGAGCCAAGACCATGATTCAGGTTGAGCGATTAAAAAAGACATTCGGGCCCAAGCGGGCCGTGGACGGCGTGTCGTTCGCTGTCCAGCCGGGCGAAGTGTTGGGCTTTCTCGGCCCGAACGGCGCCGGCAAATCCACCACCATGCGGATGATCACCGGGTTCATCCCGCCCACCGAGGGCCGCGTGCTGGTGGGCGGCCACGATATTGTGGAGAACCCCATCGCCGCGAAACGGTTGATCGGCTACCTGCCGGAAAACGCCCCGGCCTACACCGACATGACGGTGTATGGCTTCCTCAACTTCGCCGCCGAGTTGCGCGGCTTGCGGGGCGACGCCAAGAAGGCCGCGGTCAACCGCGCCGTCGAGATGTGCTTCCTGAGCGGCGTGTTGCACCAAAGCGTGGAAACGCTCTCCAAGGGCTACCGCCACCGCACCTGTTTTGCGCAATCCATCATCCACGACCCGCCAGTGCTGATCCTGGACGAACCGACCGACGGCCTCGACCCGAATCAGAAGCACGAAGTCCGCACGCTCATCCGCAAGATGGGCGAGAAGAAGGTGATCATCTTTTCGACGCACATCCTCGAAGAGGTGGACGCCGCCTGCACCCGGGCGATCATCATTGACCGGGGCCGCATCGTCGCCAACGGCACGCCCGCCGAGTTGCGTGCCAAGTCCGAGATGGCCGGTGCGGTCACGCTCAAGGTCAGCGGCGTCGCGGGCAGCGCAATCTCGTCGAGACTTTACCAAGTCAATGGGATTAAGAAGGTGACGATTTTGGAGGAAAAGGACGGCGTCGTGCTGGCCCGGGCCTTCCCGAAAGACACCGGCGCCAACGGCGCGTTTGCCAGGGCCATCGGCGAAGCCGCGCAAGGCTGGCGGATCGAGGAGTTGCACGCGGAGGAAGGCCGCTTGGACGAAGTGTTCCGCAGCATCACGATGTCCGACACGCAGAAGTGAAATCCGAAATCCGAAACTCGAAATTCGAATGAAATCCGAAATCCGAAATCCGAAATCCGAGTTCGCAGGAGGACGCGCTCTATGAATTCGGCTCTCGCCAACATTAAAACCATCGCGAAGCGCGAGCTGGGCGGCTATTTCTCGTCGCCGGTCGCCTACGTGTTCATCGTGATTTTCCTGCTCCTGAGCGGGTTCTTCACGTTCATGGTGGGCGGTTTCTTCGAGCGGGGTGAGGCCTCGCTGATTTCGTTCTTCATGTGGCATCCGTGGTTTTACCTGTTCCTTGTGCCGGCAGTGGGCATGCGGCTCTGGGCCGAGGAACGCCGCGTCGGCACGCTGGAGTTGCTGTTCACGATGCCGGTGACGCCGTGGCAGGCCATCGTCGGGAAGTTTCTGGCGTCCTGGCTTTTCCTCGCGCTGGCGTTGTTCCTCACTTTCCCCTTGGTGTTCTCCGTGAACTACCTCGGCGATCCCGATAACGGGGTGATCTTCGCCGGCTACGTGGGCAGCCTGCTAATGGCCGGCTCATATCTGGCCATCGCCTGCATGACCTCGGCACTCACGCGCAACCAGGTCGTGAGCTTCATCATCGCGGTGGTGCTGTGCTTGTTCCTGATCCTCGCGGGCTTCCCGCCGGTGACCAACCTGTTGGCGCAATGGTCCACGCTGTTGGTGAACATTGTCTCGTCCTTCAGTTTCATCACCCACTTTGAAGGCTTCCAAAAAGGCGTGCTCGACTCGCGCGATGTGATCTTCTTCCTGTCGGTGATTGGCTTCTCGCTGTTCACGACGGGCGTGATTTTGCGCGGACATCGGGCTGGCTAAGTTGCAAGAGACACCATGAAAAAGCGTTCCCTCGAATTGATGCTCTACTCGACCGTCGGCGTGGCGGCGATGTTCTTGATTCTGCTCGCCGTCAACGTCATTACCGCCGCGGTCAAACAACGTGTGGACCTCACGCAGGAAAGAGCCTTCACCCTCTCGGACGGCACGAAGAAGATTCTCCAGAAGCTGGATACCCCGGTGAAGATTCGGTTTTACGCCACCCAGACCGATGCCGCCTCGCCCGAAAGCGTCTATCTCAAGACCTACGCGCAGCGTGTGGAAGACCTGCTGGCCGAGTTCAAACAGGCGGGCGGCAACAAGATCGTGCTCGAGAAGCTCAATCCGCAGCCCGACTCCGACGCCGAGGACTCCGCGCGGCTTGATGGGATTGAGGCGCAGATGCTGCAGTCCGGGGACAGTTACTACCTTGGCATTTCCGTGAGCATGCTCGACTCCAAGGCCGCGCTGCCGTTCCTCGCTCCAAACCGCGAGCGTCTGCTGGAATACGACATCGCCCGCGCCATCTCGCGTGTTGGCAAACCGGAGAAGCCCGTGGTTGGCATCATGAGCCCGCTGCCCATCTTCGGCATGCCCAGCAACCCGATGATGATGCAGATGGGCCAGCGTGGCAGCGAGCCTTGGGCGCTCGTCGGCGAACTCAAACAGGACTTCGAGGTCAAGCGGGTGGAGATGACGGCGGAGAAGATTGACGACGACATCAAGGTGTTGCTGGTGGTGCATCCGAAGGACATCACCGACAAGGCGCAGTATGCCATTGACCAGTTCGTGATGCGCGGGGGCAAACTGATCGCGTTCCTTGACGCCACCTCATTGGTGGACAGCCGGCCGCAGGGCAACATGCCCTTCAACATGCCCGGCGCCGGATCGAACTTGGAGAAGCTCCTGACCGCTTGGGGGCTGAAGTATGACACCAGCAAGGTTGTGGCCGACCTGAATTTCAAGATGCAGTTGCTCGGCCAGCGCAACCAGCCGCAGGAAGCACCGGCGTTCCTTGCCATCACCGATCAAGGCATCAACAAGGACGACGTGGCGACCAGCGAGATCAACAACGTGTGGCTGCCGCTGGCGGGCGCGTTCTCCGGCACGCCCGTGGACGGTTTGAAACAGACCGTGCTGCTGAGTAGCACCAAGGAATCGCAACTCGTGGACGGTTTCATGGCCAACATGTCCGGCGAGAGCATCCTCAAGGAATTCAAGTCCTCCGGCACGGCGTATCCGCTCGCGATCCGGTTGACGGGCAAATTCAAGACCGCGTTTCCCAACGGCAAGCCCGAGGAAAAGAAGGACGATGCCGAGAAGAAAGACGGCGACAAGGACGAGAAAAAGGACGCGGGGAACTCGCTGAAGGAAACCGCCTCCGACAACGTGGTTATTCTCGTGGGCGACGCCGACCTGCTCTACGACCGGTTCGCCATCCGCGAGATGAACACTCCCTTTGGCACGATCCGCATGCCCATGAACGCGAACCTGAACTTCGCGCAGAATCTCATCGAGCAACTCGCGGGCGACAGCAACCTGATCGGCGTGCGCAGCCGCGCCACGACCAGCCGGCCCTTCACCCTGGTTAAGAAGATGCAGGCCGCCTCGCAGGAGCGCTACCAAGCCGAGATCAAGAAGCTCGAAGACAGCCTGGCCGAGGCCCAGCGCAAACTGAACGAATTGCAGCAACAGAAGAAGGAAGCCGGCCAGCGGTTCATCCTCTCGCCCGAGCAGCAGGCCGAGATTGAAAAGTTCCGCAAGTTGGAAGCCCGGACCAAGACGGAATTGAAGCAGGTCCGCAAGGATTTCCGGCGCGACATTGACCGGTTGGAGAACCGGGTCAAGTGGTTCAACATCGCCGCCATGCCCCTGTTGGTCAGCATTTCAGGCGTCGTCATCGCCATCTACAAACGCAAACTCACGTCGGCAAAATGAATCGGAAGCAACTGTTCATCCTGTTGGTGTTGGTGGCCGTCCTGGGCGGCGCGGGTCTTCTGCTCTTCAAGAAGCAAGCAGCCTCCTGGCAGAGCGGCGGCGGCGGCGCGGGCGGAAAACTCCTCGCCGGTCTGTCCGTCAATGACGTCGCAAGCCTCGTGATCAAACACGGCACGAACGAACTAAACCTCGTCAAGAAGGACGACCTTTGGCGGGTGCGCGAGCGCGCCGACTACCCGGCGAACTTCTCGCAAGTCAGCGAATTCCTCATCAAGGCTGCCGACCTGAAGGTCGTGCAGACCGAGCAAATTGGCGCATCGCAACTGGGCCGCGTCGAACTCCTCCCGCCCGGCCCGGCGACGAACACCGCCACGCTCGTGGAGTTCCGTGACAAGTCGGACAAGGTCCTGAAGGGCCTGTTGCTCGGCAAGAAGCAGATGAAGGAAGCCCCGCAGCGTTCGCCGATGGATCAATTTGGCGACATGGGCGGCTATCCCGTGGGCCGGTTTGTCATGCTGGCGGGTACCAGCGGCACGGTGTCCATCATTTCCGACCCGCTCGCCAACATCGAACCCAAGCCGGACCAGTGGCTCAACAAGGACTTCTTCAAGGTCGAGAAACCCAAGTCGGTTTCGATCGTCAGCCCCGTGGCCACCAACTGTTGGACGCTCACCCGCGAAACCGAAACCGGCGAGTGGAAGCTCGCCGATGCCAAGCCCGAGGAGAAGCTCGACAACTCGAAGGCTTCCAGCGCCACCAGCGGCCTCGGCTGGCCGTCCTTCAACGACGTGCTCGCCAAAGACACCGAACTCGTGAGCGTCGGTCTGGACCACCCGACCGTGGCCACCATCCAGACGTTTGATGGCTTCACCTATACGCTCAAGATTGGCGCCAAGACCAACGACAGCTACCACGTGACGATCGCCGTCAGCGCCGACCTCCCCAAAGAGCGCACCCCCGGCAGCGACGAGAAGCCCGAGGACAAGGAGCGGCTCGACAAGGAATTCAAAGAGAAGCACACCAAGCTGGCCGAAAAGCTGGAGCAGGAAAAGAAACTCGAAGGCTGGGTGTATCGCGTTTCGAATTGGACGTTCGATTCCTTCCTGAAGGGCCGCGGCGAACTGATGGCCGAGAAGAAAGACGAGCCGAAGCCCGGCGACACCGCGCACCCCGAACCGGACGACCACGACGATTCCGAGAAGGCCGACGACGCCAAGTAGTTCTCCCCGCCGCCGCCCGTCGCCGTTCCCGTTCAACCCTTCGACGCGCGCTGTGGTTTCCGCGCCACGACGACCGCCACCACCGCCCAAAGCGCGGCGAAACCGGCCAACCCCAGCCCCAGCCGCTTGAGCCAGTCGCCCTGCTTCGTGTTGGCGGCGGAAAACCGCACCGTCAGCGGCTTGTTCACCTCGGTTTGCAGGACTTGAGTGAACGCGTAGCACATCCCGCGCAACGGCAGGTTCACGTGGAGCGGCTGCACCTTGACGGCGGCGACTTCCTGCGCCTGCGCCAGCTTCGTCCACTGCGCCTCGGCGGCGGCGTTGTCATATTGGGCGGCCCCCTGGTCTGGGACCGCGTCGAACAGCCGCTGCTCGCCCGGCGCGGCGCTGTTGTTCAAGGTGAAGGCCTGCTGCGCGTTGATCAGGTTGCTGGCTTGCGCGTTGCGGAGCTGCTGTTCGAGTTGCCGCACCTGGCCGGCTTCGCTCTGGCCGCCGAGCAGGCTGCCTTTCGCTCGATTGTAGTTCTGCACCGCTTCGCGCACGTTGCCGGAGGTCAGGTTGCTTTGCGCCTTGCTGACATCCTTCTGCGCCTCCGCGCGATAGGCCGCCTTGCTCTTCCTCTCCATTTGCGCGTATTCGGATAGACCGAAGCTGAGCCGCGACGGTTTGGCCACCACCTCGCGCGCCATTGTGCCGGCGAAATCATCGTAGGCATAGTCCGGCGGCAGGTAGAGTTCCCACCGCGCGTTCTTCAGCGGCGCGTCGAATTTCGGCGAGACGAACGTCACCTCGCCCCGTCGCCGCGGGAAGGCGTTCGTGCCCACGTAAGTCAGGTCCACCGTCACAGCTTCGTCGTCCGCGCCCCATTCCTGCAAGGGCAGGAGCAGGCGGCCCTCGCGCCGGCTCGGGCGAACCGGCTGGCCCGCGACGAACGCCGACCAGACTTGCGCGCCGGGCGGGAGTTCAATCTCAAGAAACTGCCGGCCGTTGTTGCGGACGCTCAGCGACATCGCGGTCATCGCCTGGCCGTCTTCGGCGACCACTGTGGTAAGCCGCGCCGTGTCGAGCAAAGCCTGCAACACCTGCGCCTCCTCGAAACGGCGCGCGGCGATTGCCAACCGATAGCCGGGCCGCACATAGCGATAGGCCAACACGGCGGCGTTGTCGGGTTTCCCCGCCCAATCGGGAAACTCCCGCGGATCCACGCGCGTCAAGTCCGCCGCGCCCGCCTCGTCCACCTGCAACGGCGGCTTGGCGACCAAGGCCAGAAAGCCGGTTTCGCGCTCGACCCCGTCGGCGGAAATCCCGGCCAGTTCCACGAGATTTGTCTTCGCCGCGCGCGATTGTTCCCAGGTCACGCTCAGGGTGTGGGAGCCGCGGGCTTTGTTCTGCAACTCCACGCACCACACCTCGCCCTGCCGGTCGCGCCGGCGGATGTTGAGTCCGGAGATTTCCACATTCTTCAGCCCCGACGGAATCCGCAGACACAGCGATTTCACCGGGGCGTTGGCGATGTCATAACGCACCAGCGCTCGTCCGCTCACCAGGGTTTCCGTCACCGTCAGCGTGCTGGCGATCTCGGCGCGCACCCAGGCCTCGATGGTGGAAGTGGCCACGGCGAGTTGCCACCCCTCGGCGGCCGGCGGCTCGGCGGCGAGGCACTTGAACGCGAGCGCGCTCCCCGCCGCGGCCAGGGCGGCGCCGTCCGGCAACGCCACCGCGGGAATCTCCGTCAAACCCTCGAAGCGCTCGGCCTTCAAAGCCACGCCCGGCTCGGCGACGACCGAGACAAAGCCGGTCCACTTCCCCGTTCCGCGCGGCTGCACCCCCGGAATGAGGAGCGACTTGGGCAGCTCTTTGAAATGCCGGCTCAACTCCACGCCCAGCGCGCAGCGGCCAAGGGTCCGTTCCTTCAAGGCCACCTCCAGCAAACGCGCCCCCGCCTCCTCGCGCTCGGACCAGCGCGCCACATTCGTGCCGCTGACCTGCTCGACGCGATAGCCGGCCGGCAAGGCAACGCGCAAGTCAAACACCCCGGCGCGCTTGACGGTGTAATCCAGCGCCGCCGAAAGAGTGACTTGGTCGGAGGAGACGCGGACGCTGTTCCGCACCGCGGCTTCGATCTGCGGTTGCACGGTTTCGGCCCGTGCCCGCAACTCGAACCCGGGTTTGAGAAAGCGGAAGGCGCTGATCACCCCGCCGGGTTTCAGCGCCCCCGCCCGCTCGAACTCCTCCGTGTCCACCCGCTGCAACTCCTTGGCGGATTCAATGGAAAGCGAGATTTCCTCCGCACCGCGCAACCCGATCAGGCCGGACTCGCGCTTCACGTCGAGCGCGTGTGGCGTCTCGAGGGTGGCGACGGTGGGCGGCGCATCCAGCGCCCGCTCCGTTTCGAGGGTGAGCCGGCAGGCGGGCGAAACGCCCTTGAGCAACTCGACGATGAGCACTTGCGCGCCACCGTCCTCTTTGATCTCCCAAGTGCGGATCATCTCGCCCTCCACGCGCAGCAACCGATGGCCCGTTGGCAGTTGAACGCGCAACTGCCGCAACTCGCCCTGCGCAACCTGGTAATCCAGCGCCGAACGCACGCTGACCACGCCGCCGCCCACCGTCACCAGGGCGGTGTTCTGGCAGAACACCGTCGCGGCCATTTCCGCGGCGCGCTTCACCCGCGGCGTCCAGACCAACTCGACGCGTTCGCCCGAGCCAATGATCGCCTCGACGCGCGTCTGGTCTTGGTCGGACGCGTGCGTGGTCGAGATCGCCGTCGGGAAATCCACGTCGGCTTCCGGCTGATCGAGCGTCAACGCGACCCGGGTGGTCAGTGCGGGGGGAATGGCGAACGCGAGCTTTCGCCGGGTCACGTCGCCGCTGATCTTGCTCACGAACCTGACTTGCAGCACGGCCTCGCCACGTTTGCCGAGGCGGGCGGCGATCAGGCCACCATTGCGGAGCAGCTTCGCCTCGCCGCTTTTCACGTTGAACTCCCGCACCGCTACGTCCTCGCCGAACAGGGACAAGGTCTGGTCCGGCGTCGCGGCAGCGATGCGCAGCGTGGCTTCGATCTGCGCCACGCGGTCATTGACGGTGCCGGCGTAATGGGCGGAGAGAATTGCAGGACTGGCCGGGGGGTGGCTGGCTTGGACGGGGCGGACTGGGACGACAGGCCCGACATCCAGCGGTTCCACAGCGTGGGCGCTGGCGGCGAACAGGCCGATGACCACCAAAGCTGTGGCCAGGGCCGGCGGCAGATCCCCGCTTCCGGCGGCGGGAGCCGCGGCGGCTTGCGCCTTCGCGGCGCGGTGTTTCGCCCTCGCGCGCCAGATCAGCCACGAGATGGCCGCCAGCACGACCGCCGGGAAACCGACAATGAGCGCGTCATGCAATGCGCGCCACGCGACGAGCAGACTGGCGAACGACCCAAGCATGAGCGTCAGCGCACAGGTGAGGAGAAGGCTGTTGCGACGACCGCGCCATTGCCACCACCACGCCGCAAGCCCCAGCAGGAACGCGGCGACCTGTTTCGCCATGAGGACGTTGCGGTAGGTGTCGAGCGGCATGAGCCGCGCGGAAATCGAAAGCGGTTCATCGCGGAGGTTGAGGACCTTGGCGAACGTGAAGGCATTGCCCTCGCGCGGCAGTTCGATGCGGATGCTGCGCAGGCCGCGAGTCCTTGATGGAGGCGGTGCATCGGCCTGGCTTGCGGCCACGATGGGGGACTGCTGCGTTGGGAGTTGTGCGGTCTGCACCGCGTGGGCTTGTTGCTGCGCCGCAAGTTCCTCCGGCTTGAGATGCCGGACCAGACCGCGCTGGGAATACTCCGCAAACCGCGCTGCGGTGATCTGCTGGACGCTGCCGTCGGCCAGCAGCACGTTGCAGTGTCCGTTGACAATGGGCGAGTAAGCGATGACCGAATCGGGCGTGACTTCGCTCACCTTCAGGCCGGCGCCCAGGTAGGTGTAGCGTTGGCCGGTTTCGGGGTCGTAGGTGACTTTGTCCGTTCCGAGTTCGGGCAGCATCTCCTCGAACGACATGGGGAAACGGTCTTCGTTGTCGGCGGACCAGATGCGGAAGGCCAGCCCCACCTGTTTGAGGTTGTTGGCGCTGTTGATCCGCTGGGCCTTTTGCTTCGCCTTGCTGAGGGCCGGCAGCATCATGCCGGCGAGAATGGCCATGATGGCAACGACGACGAGCAACTCAACCACGCCTTTGCCGCCGCGCCTGGCGGCGAACATGACGAGGGCGACCACGAGCACCGCCAACACGCCGCCCACCGCCAGCGCCGGCCCCGCCTCATGCAACACGGCGCCGTAGAACGTGATGAACTTCCGCCACGCGTCCAGCGGGCCGTAGGTCGTGCCCTCCGCCACGCGCATCGTGCCGCCAAAGTTGGAGAGGCGTTTCGAGGCCGGCACGTAGAGCTGCCACTCGGCGTAGGTGTTTGGCACGTCGGTGATGGGCGCGGCGAACTGGATGGGTTGCGACCAGCGGGCGTTCAGCGCGGCGTTGGTCCGGGCATAGACGATGTCCACGGCGAACGCCTGGTCGCGGTTGGCCTCGCGCGGCAGCGGCACGAGCACCCAATCGCCGTCGCGCTCGGGCTTCACCGCCTGCCCGTTGACGTAGCAACCCCAAAAGTCCGAGCCTTTCGGGAGCTGGAAACGTTGAAACTGCTTGGCGTTGTTCTTCACCATGAACGACGCCTGCGTGAGCATCTCGCCCGCCTCCGTGAGCACGGAGGTGATCTGCGTGCGGTCGGCGACGGCGTCGAGCACCGTGATCGGCTCATGGCGCTTCACAGACACGGCGAGGTCGTAAGGGCCGCCATTGTATTGATAGGCGAGCACGACGGCGCGGGTGATGAGCGCGCGGTCGGCGGCGGCCAACTCGCTTTCGTCCACGCGCCGCAACGGATCGCCCACTACG